>NZ_JBFUHJ010000156.1:0-11473 GCF_056402455.1 Paenibacillus sp. P4_A7
CGTCTGATTTAACAAAAACTAAAATAAGAAAGGACACCAATATAAGCATAGCGGAGTACATGTAAACAACATATTGTAAGGCTTCCTTCTTTTGAACAAATTCTGCACTATCTCCTAAAATGCTTGTAAAAATAAATAATGCTATACTAGCCAAAATAGCTTCTACTAATCCACGACCACCATCTAAAGCGCCAAAAAACCTTCCTTCTTCTTCCCTTTTAGCTATTAATTTCACAAGTTTTAAATGAGCTGCCCAAAAGGTGAATACTGAGAAAAATCCCCAAATAGCAAATATCACCAATACCATTGAATAGCTAGGAACTTGAGCAAACCATATTCCGGTAAGTCCACAAATCAAAAGTGAAACGAATAAAAGTTTTTTTGCTGAAAATTTATCAGCCAGCCAACCACTTGGGAAATATCCGATTAGATAAGCTATACCCAACACGGAAAATATACCATTTAGTTGTTCAAGAGTTATTCCGTAGACTTGCAAAATAGTTTCTTGATAATTTGTTTTTAAGTAGATAAGAGGAAATATCGATCCAGCCGCTAAAACAATAAGGGAAAACTGAAAATATCTTTTAAAATTTCCCACTTCGATACATCCTTTCTTAGCTGAAAATTGGATAAGTTAGCTTTAAAATCTCATCTGAGTGTTTTCTCACATTTTTCACAACAGTCTCGTTGATATTATTATAGAGTTCGTGACTTTTTTKGTTTGGTACAAACGTTTGTTGCGTTTTAACCATTTTACTTGTTGCCTCATAAAAGTCTTTGTAAATGGATAAATATTGGCACACACAAATAGCAGCTCCTAAACAGGCACTACTGCTGCCTGCACGTCTATGCACTGGTAATCCAAAAAGATCAGCAATAATTTGCATAATCAAATCACTCTTAGAGCCACCACCTATAACTACTAAATCATTTAACTTAACATCTATTTCCTCTAACATATCATCAATATTGTTTTTAATATTAAATGCAATCGCTTCCAATATAGAGCGATATATGTGATATTTCGTATGGCGCTGATCAAAACCTATCATGATACCTTTTCTATATGGCATTGAGGGTGTAGATAGCCAGTCTAGAATGGTAATCAGACCATCACTGCCCACGGGAACATCCTGTGCTTTTATATTCAGATATTCCTCTTCCGATACACCTAGTTTTCCAGCTTCAGTAACAAGTTCCTCACCAATTAGTTTTTTAAACCAACTCACAGTCCACATACCGCGTCTTATTCCAGTTGATTCATAAACGTATTTAAATGGAATACATGCGAGTGTAGGGAAAAAATTGTTGGAATTTTCGGAATATTCATCCCTCAACAACATAGATGAAATAAATGTTCCAAGAGATATCATAATGGTCCCATCGTCTTTAATTCCGGAGCCCAGAACCTCTACAGCTTTATCATTAGCTGTTGCTACTACTGGTATATCTTTATTAAAACCAAACTCATGAACCAGTTCTTGTCGTAGCGTTCCCAACTTTTCGCCCGGTTTTACGAGATCAAATAACATTTCTCTTTTCAATCCATTTGCCTTCATTACTTCATCGTCACTGGACCAATCTAATATTTCGTGGTCTAACGGCCAGTTAACTTCATAGTTTGAAGCAGTGTCCTTAAATTCCCCTGTCAATCTAAAGCCTAGATAACCAGAGGTTGTCGTTACATACTTTACTTGATCATCCGTATGTTCATAAGGTTTGGCAAGTCTGGAATCCATCCAGCTTATCACAGGATAAGCTAGATGGCCCTCTTCATTTAACAAAACGCGACAACATCTTATTGTACATAAACCAATTCCGATAATATCTTTAGGATTTCCAGTATAATTAGCTAGACAATTTTTCATTCCACCATACACACTGTCCCACAAATCATCATCAGGATGTATGACTACACCTGGTTTAGGCGATAAAGTTTCYTTTAATTTATAAGAACCAAAAGCAACTTCATTTCCTTCCAAATCAAAAATGGCTACTTTTGTGCTTTGCGAACCATTATCGATCCCCATTACATATTTGCTCACACAATCACCTCATGTAACCTATTTTAAATATTTCTTGCCTTCTTCTTGATGAAAAATTGTACCAAAATTCATGATGCCATTAGGGTCAAAAACTTCTTTTAATTTTTCTAACATATAGTAAGCAGAACCGTGCTCTACTTCTGTCCACTCGTTACGATATTTTCCAATACCATGGTGATGACACATTGAACCACCTAGTTTTAATGTCTCTTCGATAATAATGGTATGGATTGGATGATGATAAATTTTCATTTCATCTTCCGGCGCACAATTAATATTATAGTTGTACACAAAGTACATATTCGTTCCATTAAGATAACTATGGGATGAGTGTCCACCAAGCATTGTTACATCTTCAATGCGATCAAACTCTTCCCTTACTCTTTTCATTACATTGTGATAAATCTTAACAATGTTTTCCCAGTCAGCTGATACTTCAGTTGTAAATCCATCATGCTTATCATGATCAATCATTTTTTTGAATTCATTATTAATGTGTTCTTCCGTCCAATTCAAATTATTAAACCAATTTTCTATTAACTTGTCTTCTACTTTTTCAATTATTCCTTCTTGGAATTTAGAAACGACTTCTTCAATCGCTTCAGTAGTTGCCTTGACAATACTTTCTGGTCCTTCTGACATAAATATCAAAACACATTTGTCTTTATAGAAGTGAGAAAAATGTTGTCTTGCATCTTCTTCAGAATATACACGTGCAACGGATGGTCTAAAGCCGTTTGTAATAACTTCTCTTAATACTTTTATACCTGTATCAACGTCTTTTATTAAATAACCATGGAAAACATTGTTTTCTGGGTGAAATTTAAAAATTTTAACGGTAACTTCTGTTATATAGCATAAGGTTCCTTCATTACCAATTACAATATGCCTAATATCAGGTCCGCCAGCTCTTCTTGGAACATTTTTTATTCTAGAAATCTGTCCGTTAGGAAATACACATTCCAATCCTACAACCATATCCTCAATAGCGCCGTATAAAGTTGAAAATTGTCCAATACTTCTTGTTGCCAGTAATCCACCATATTGAGCAACCGGTTTTGACTGTGGAGAGTGACCTGTAGTGTAGCCTATTTTACGTAATTCATCTTCTAGCGTTTGTAGCTTCACACCAGCTTGTACTGTGGCTTGCATATTATATGGATCCATTTTAATAATTTTGTTCATTCTTGATCCATCAATGACTAAAGCGCTTTCTTTCCAGTTCTCAAGTCCACCTTCAGTAGCTGTTTTCCCACTTCTAGGAATAACATTGATATTATTCTTATTACAGAACATTAGAAGTGACTTCACTTCTTCTGCCGAATGTGGGTATACAATTGCCATGGGAATAGGAACAGTAAGCACCTTTTTAGCTTTTGCATATTTTTGATAACGATCTGCCGACGCATCATAAAGTGCTTCATGATCGGTATTGATCTGTTCTAATGAAATAATAGACTTTAATTCTTCTAATAACTGTTCTTTTTTCATAGTAACCATTTCCCCTTTTTGTTTAAAGTTTACTTTCCTTTATCTCACTAAGTATCCACCATCAACATTTACTAAAGTACCGTTTACATAATTTGAAGCTTCTGAAGCTAAAAATACTACTGTACCCATTAAATCTATAATATATCCCCATCTATTTGCTGGAATATGGTCTAAAATACGTTGGTTAGCTTCAGGGTTAGCTCTTGACTCTGCAGTAACTGCAGTAGCAAAATATCCAGGCGCAATACCGTTTACTTGTATATTAAATTGAGCTAGTTCATCACAATACGCTTTTGTAAAACCAGCTAATCCGTGTTTACTTGCAGCGTATGCTGGTGACCATTGACCACCAAGGTATGAAAACAATGAACAAGTATTAATGATTTTTCCACTATTTTGAGGAATCATGTACTTAGCTACCTCATGTGATAATTCAAAACCAGCTGTTAAATTAATAGAGATCATTTTATCCCAATGAACTCTTGTAAACTTAGTTACATCTGGTTCATTAATACAAATACCTGCGTTATTCATGAGAATATCTATTTTCCCATAAGTTTTGATACATTCTTCAGCAATTTCTTTACAAGCCCCATCTTTAGTAACGTCTATAATTTTAAGATGGTATTTAACTCCTTCTGCTTCAATGATTCTTTTAGTCTCGTCATTGTCATCAGCGATGCTAACTGCAAAAATGTCCGCTCCTGCTTTTGCAAGTGCAAGCGCAAATCCTTGACCCAATCCAGAATTTCCTCCAGTGATAATTGCAGTTTTTCCTTTTAAGCTAAAGAAATCCATTGAAAAATGTTTAATATCCATTTTTTCAGTATTCATGTTTACACCTACCTTCTAAAGATTCTTTTGAACAATTCAAATTTACTACGAAAAAAATGAAAACGCAACCTTTTTCAAGAAATTTTTCTGTTAATCAATCATCTTTATTGTATTCGTGGAAAATTTTCTACTTTTACATATCCCTAAAACACTAAAAATACACTTTATGCTTTCATTGACTATTCCCCTCTGGTAAGATAAATATCGTATAAAACTTTATTGTTATACTTTAGTATGGTCCGAAAAAGCAAAACTAACGGAGTATCTAAAATAGATTGAACTAATTCCAAATGAATAGAAAAGAGGAAATATGATAAATATCAATTTAAATAATTTAAATCAGTTAGAGTTTTCTATCCATGACAAACTATCTAAAATTATTGAAAAAAACTCTAATATAAAAATATTAGAGGCAGCTGATTATTGTGATGTGTCTTCTTCGAAGATATCAAAATTTGTAAGAAAACTAGGGTTTGATAATTTTAAACAATATAAGCAATTTTTTGGCGGTCAACAAATAAGCACTAAAAATAACAAATATTCAAGTGAGCTTGAACGACTAAAAAATTATATAGAAAACTTTGACTCCGTTTTGATTGATAATTTTTTAACTATTTTTAACAAATACAACAAAATTGTTTTATTCGGATTAGGTCCATCATTTATTTGTGTGGAATACTTTGCTTATAAACTCACCCTTGTATCAGGAAAAAATGTCTTTTCTACCCAAAGCGAAACCTATGCTCAACATTTAGTTGATGAAGAAACTCTTTTTATTGTTTTTTCAGTGACTGGTAAATATACATCCTTTGAAAATATTTTTAATGTAGTAAAGTCGCGCGGAACTGAGATATTACTTATTATGGAGGAGTATGACAATTCATTAGCTTTAGAAATTGATAATATATTTTACTTAACAAAAGCTACTCAAAATGAGAATCTGTTACCTTTTGAAAAAACTCGAACCGTATTCTTTATCTTTATAGAAGAAGTTTTTACAAGATTAATGTTAGAACGAGATACAAATAACTAGAATTATTACTGTTGATTCGATTCATTTTGAACTGAAGCCTCTTAATTCCAAGAAGTAATTTACTTCAAACCTTTGAAATAAATCAATTCACAGCTCAAACAGCCGCCGTTGCAATCCGGCAGCTGTTTGAGTTAACCTAACGTTACCCGTCCCTCAGTATTAAGGGATTATCTCACATATGCTCACTCACTGTGTGGTGTCATATTTATTGAGAATAATCGCCTTAAAAACCTTGATATATCAAGGGCCACTTTCATGGACTTTCACCGGCTAGAAGATGCGTGCTTCTGGGCACGCTTAGTTGAGAAAACGGCAGCCACTTCACCGGCTGCCGTCTCTTCGTGCTTTTTGAGCTATCTTTACCCATTAGCGTAACAAGTGCCCGAATGGAATGGAGGCGAGCCTTTCGGCGCTAATCGYCCCATTCTTTCGCATAAGCCGCGCATTCCTTGCTGACGGCGTCGTCGGTATTCAGCCGCCGGATCATCCGCATATACGAATCTGTCTCATACTCGTAGTCGGAAACCGCGAACAAGACGWTGATGTCGCGACCGGCCGCACGGGCAAAGAAGCCCGAGAACACCAGCTCTTCCAGTGCCTCGATGCACGTTTCGTACAACTCCTTACGAAACGCCGTAAAGCGGCCGTCTCCATGGCTTGCTGAGGGCTCCTCCATCAGGACGAAACTTCGCAGCTTCTCGCAAATCGCGCCGAATGCCGCCTCCGCCCCTTGACCTTCGAACTTCCATTCCGCAGGCTCGTATTTGAAATACAGCGCATGTTCCGCATCGCCCGTGACCATGCCGTCGAGATGCGCTTCCGTATTGACGGCAGGGCATAGCGTCATGGCGCCTTCGTCGCTGTACAACGCAAAGGCGATCACCCGATCTTCCCGGCACGTCTCATGCATCTCGGCAAAGGCCTGCATAGCCGCCGTTTTAATCTCTTGTTTCAGAAAGGGGAAATCGAACTCCATCGGGGCAACTCCTTCCACAATGTCGAGAATCGTTCGCGGGTCCGGCCATGGATCGGCGGACCACCGCAATATATCGTTTATAGCTTAGCGTCACTAGCTCAGTGCCATTAACCTCAACCCAACTGAAAAGGAAAGGGTCGAAGTTTCTATATATTATATCGATGGTTCCGTTGGCACTATCCGTAACAATTCCTTTTGTGTAATCGTATCTGATAATACCATCTTCATGATTATAGTGTTGAATTTCAAGTTTGAACTTCCCCGATGGCGGATGAATAATTTCAGTCTCTCCGGAGTTGTAATACTTATCTTGAAAATAATGCATCATCTCATCTCTTTCATTGATAAACCGAGAATCTTCAACAATATTTCTCACATTTAGTATTACAAATAGTACTATTTATTGGTCCGGTTATTGCGTTAACCTGCCAGTTATTTTAATGTCGTTGATGCCCTCATTTTACCATACGATCCTTTCCAGCTGGTTAAATAATCGGGCCGGCACGGTTGATCAAGGCTAACGATACATATTCTTGTCCATTTCGGATATGGATATAGGTTCTTGTCCTACAACAATAAATACTGCTACCACTACGATATTTCCGGGATTTCTAATTCCAATAATTGATGTATAAAAAGCAAAAAAATCCACAAAATAACTTCACATCCAGTTAAGGAGTGAACATACATGAGCAGAAAAAGTTTAGTCGTTCCTCAAGCACAAGCAGCACTTGACCAAATGAAATATGAGGTAGCACAACAGTTTGGAATTCAATGGTCTCCAGATGGTTACAATGGGAATATGACTACTCGTGATGCAGGTACTATTGGTGGAAACATCACAAGAGCGTTAATTCAAATTGCAGAACAATCTCTTGGATCAGGGACAAGAAGATTCTAATTTAAAATTAAAAAATAGCCCTCCTCAATCTCATAAAGAGACTAGGAGGGTTATTTGAAGTTCATTTGCTGTTCATCTTGTTTAATGAGCTATAGTTCCTCGTTAGCGTAGTGGTAGTACTCAAATGTGCTTTACAGCGAGAGGGCTCGCAATAAAATCTACTTGAAGATCGGGGAATGCTTCACGCACCATTTCCACGACTGTTAGCATCCCTGCCTCCTCGCTGTTCTTATGACCTGTAATAATCAGCGCCTTTGAAAGTCCCATATCCGTTGCATCTCTCACATATTCGTTCGTCTCCCATTCATTCGTCTCGCCAACGATTAAGAGATCGATATTTGTGCTCTCAAAGTATTTGATTTGCGAACGGCCGCCTGACGCACCAGGCATCAGTCCGAATCGCCTAACTGGCATTTCCGGGTCTCCGGCCACCAATATGCTATCGATTTCGAGTTTATTCTTCAAATGGGTGACTATGGTACGGACGGTATGCTGCTCATCATTGGGGAACGTAAGTAGGCTCATCTTCTCAGGACGGGCATAAGCTTCCCACTCCAACTTCTTTAGCATGCCTACTAGAATACCGTCTGGCTTGTATTTGTGGACATAATCGTGTAATCGGAAGATCGAAATCCCTGATTCCTCAATGAGCTTTCGTTTCCTCTCATATACCTGGTCCCCTTCCAACCATTCAACTTCATCCATATGGTTGTAGTATGTCGGCTCGTGTGTGATGATCAGATCGACACCTGATTCAACCGCTTGCTTTATTACAGCATAAGTGGCCATGAACACAACGGCCACTTTTCGTACCTCAGCATTCAAGCGTCCGCTCTTCAGAGTATCGACGGTCGATTCCAGATGGCCAACCGGTTCGATGAGGCGATTCAGTACCATTTGCACAGTAATGATCATGTATGAGACCTCCTTATTAATGGATTATATTGTTTTAAACCTGCGAATTCATAAGCTTGAAAGAGATTTGTGAATCTTTTCGAGTGAGCTCAATGAGGATACCGATGATTCCTTAGGTGATTTGTTTATACCTTTTTCATTGACCGTGTGCGTCTCAACTACCCCCATATATCTATTTACCGAACATTCAATACCCAATTCTTCATATAGTTCTCTTCTTAAGGCATTCTGAGCACCTTCACCTGGTTCAATGCCCCCACCGAGTGAAAAAGAATGAGCCCTCTTAAGGGAGCAATTAATATTTTATTTTTATCAACAATCACCGCCCGCACAATGTGTCGAAATTCAACAGCCATATATGAATTGCCACTTCCATAAAAAATTCGATATCGGAGTAGTGGGAACCTTCTAATGTTGATGTACTTTTCAAAAAATTGTTTCYTTCAAAGGACATTAAAGAGGAGCTATCCTTGCGGTAGTTCCACATTATCGTTTACCGTTAGCTTAACAAWTGRATATGTAAAAGCTGAAACTTCAAGGATTTTCTATTTCAACTGACGCTTAAGAATATATGTACYTTGGCTTTCYTTGACTACCAGTTCCCATCCTTGATCTCCAAGAATATTWAAAACTCTTATGAGGGAGATATCATTGTATTTTGGAAGGTGCTCCTTTTCATCCAAWATGTATCTAACACCGTATATATCATCCTGCTTTCTCAAGACAGTATATTCAAACTTCATGACAATCACCTCTTRTTCTTTTTCTTGTATATACTACCATAAGTTGGTTACGTTGTAAGTTCAAATTACCCTGCCCGCTAGTTGAGAAAAGTCTGCCGTGCGGCAGCCTTAATGTAATGGAACTATCGTTCCCCGTTAGCTGAATAGTAATTTCCAATTGGATTTTGGATTCATTAATCATAACCACCTTCTGCTTCAGGTAATTCTTTATAAGTATGCTTACCCGCTACTATATCTTGGATGAAGGTTCTTAATTCTAGGCTCTTTTTGTATAGATTGTTGCGATAAAAATCAGACCTCGGATAAATCCAGGTCTTATTTATTTATGACCGCTTTCTTCGTAAGGCGATACGAATCGTCATCACGACTTTCAAGCCCAAACGATAGATGCACAAGATAGAATCCGAAAATCAGCTTCATAAGTGTAAATATTCACTAATAGCCTATTTTTTGCGTACATTCGCATTTAGAATATTTCTGCATTTTCTAATTTTTTGTTTGATTTGCTGATTTTCAAAAAAATAAATCTCTGTACCTGACCAAATAAAAACCCAACACACAATGCTTAAAACTCCTGCAATATAGGCATGAGTAGTTGAAAACTTCAAGAATATCATCCCAACAATAATACCAAGCACAAATAAAAAAATAGACTTTTTGACATTTCTAGCATATGTATATTCCTCTTCGTTCAAGATGTTAGAAAAAGTGTTAAATGTGGCAGCCTGCAATGATTTTTCGTCAAAATCATTCTGACCTAAAAAAAATATATCTACTTCTTTTCTCCTACTACTGTGTTGCTTAGACAAAATAAAATCTTCAAGATCAGAGCTTAGGTGAACATCATCTAAGCTATAGTATCTTGAAAACGGAGTATCCGTTTCATCTAAATAGATATTTATACTTAATTCATCTCTCATATTAACCATCCTTTAACTCCAATGTACTAGTTGAAAGTCAACCTTTTATCAGTATGGTCAAGATAGCAACAATTCTTACGAAAACAGCGTAAATCTAATAGCTGCTGTGCATCACTCATTACGTTACAACTCTCCCCAAATGGAAGATATTTGTTGCACATAACTGCCAGTTAGCTTCGCGATTGCAATACCAGTTAATGTTTGTTCTAAGATGTCATTAATGAATCTAGGCGTTCCGTAAACGCTGGATAGCTTATGATTGAATTAATTTATATTCAAAACGCGAACTTCATGGTATATTATTGCTCTAAATGAATAATTAGTTTGATTAAGGAGGAGATTATGAAGTCGTATCGATTAAGAATACCGAACTTGCTCATTGTAAGCTTTTTGCTCATGCTTTTCGTTCCCCAGTTTGCCTACGCGGAAGAGGGCGGAGGCACCCAAGAAGCTGCTGATTCATCATCTATTATCGGAAACGTAAGTCCGGCAGACGGCGCAATGATTACCGAGAACTTTACGATCATCAGCTTTGGACTCGGGATTCCAATAGCAGAAACAGGTTCGATCATTATAATGGTCGATGACCAACAACTTATAGAGCCGAATTATRTGCATGGTTTGGTATTTACGTACTGCTCGAATTTACAAAACGGTACGCATTCCTTAAACATTCGTGTCTTAGACCATGATGAGAAATTATTACAGGAATACAATGGAAGCTTCAATGTCCGGCTCTCAGTATGGGAAAACAGCGTCTTGGAAGCATCGAATATCGAAGCGAATTCACTCCATTTATCCTGGACGCCTGCCAAAGAGAGCATGGGTTACAGAATATATGGAAATAGCATACTCCTAKGGGCAGTGAACGGAAATATCACCACATTTGATGCAACTAATCTGTGGCCAAATACCACATACAACTTAAAGGTGGAGACGGAGCGCTCCGATGGCAGTTGGACGACGGACGGCCCAGCCCTTACGGTGACAACCTACCCTCAAGATCGTTTAGAACCGCTTATTGAATCGGTGTCTCCCGCTGACGGTAATAGCTTAGCGACGGCTTGGTCGGAGATCACTGCCAAAGTATACGATCTGGACTCCGGTATAAATCTTAGCATGTGCATGGTCGGAGTCGACAATAGGATGGTGCCGTTCAGTTATGACGAAGCATCTGAGACGTTGACTGCAATTACTCCCAGATTGCCAAGTGGCACTCACTCCCTTCTAATCTTTGCCACGGATAACGATGGTAATCAAACGCGGCACAACAGCAGCTTTACCGTAACATACAAGGAAGGGGCACCGTTCCTAGAATGGAGTAACATGCTTCGCGCCGCTCTTGAGGCAGGTGATCCTGCAGATTTAGAGAATGTACGTAAGCTAAGTTCTGAATTTGCAGAACTGAACGAGATAAGCGACCTGTCCTTGATTGATCCGATCTGGAACAAAATCAAACTCAAGCTCCCTGCATCTGTTGACCAGGCTCAATTGAAAAAGAAGCTTTTCCATATCATTTTGTCGATAGGTTCACTTCCATACGATCAACTGGAATCTGGGTTAGAAGACATCTTGGCTGATCCCGAKTTTCTGCTGACACTAAGCACCATAGCTG
>NZ_JBFUHJ010000157.1:0-11272 GCF_056402455.1 Paenibacillus sp. P4_A7
TCAAAAAACCGTTCCGATAACCGGAACGGTTCTTACTTTAATGATTTGCAATGTTCATCATAGTCGCTTCGTGCCCTCAGAAGTTACTACAGACAACAACAACTTACGTGCCTTTGACTTTATCGAATCTATCGTGAACGCATTTTTCACTCGTTCTGCAATACCCTCAGCAAAGCTATTCGACTCATGCACATGTAGAAGTGCTAGCGTATCCCCTTCTTGCACAGAATCGCCTATTTTTTTGCGAAGTGTTACGCCAACTGCATAATCAATCGTCGCATCCTTCATTGCTCTCCCCGCTCCAAGGAGCATCACAGCAAGACCAAGCTGCTCCGTCTGAATACATTTCACAAAGCCTGTAGACGGTGATTTCACTTCAATAAGAACCGCTGCTTGAGGAAGACGAGATGGTTCATCAACAAGAGATGCATCTCCACCCTGAGCCGTTATAAAGGTCTTAAATTTAGCGAGTGCCGCTCCATTCATCAATTGACCTCTTAGTAACTCTTTTGCAGCCTCATTGGAGTCAGCCTTTCCTCCGAAAACAACCATATGAGCACCTATRGTTAAGCACAGCTCTTCTAAATCACGGGGGCCATTGCCATTCAGTGTTTCAATCACTTCTGCAACCTCTAACGCGTTGCCAATAGCGAAGCCTAGTGGTTGGTCCATATCGCTAATTATCGCAGCTGTACGATGTCCAACCTCCGCTCCGATTTCGACCATTGTCTGAGCAAGCTGTTCTGCTTGCTCCACCGTCTTCATAAACGCACCACAGCCCATTTTTACATCCAATACAGTCGCATCGGCGCCTGCAGCAATTTTCTTACTCATTATAGAGCTAGCTATCAAAGGGATGGACTCCACCGTTGCTGTAAAGTCACGCAAGGCGTACAGTTTCTTATCAGCCGGCACTAAGTTTTCACTTTGTCCGATAATCGCTATGCCAATATCATTTACTTGAGCGAGGAAACGCTCGCGCGACAGCTCTGTCCGAAAGCCTTCAATTGATTCTAGCTTATCGATTGTACCGCCCGTATGGCCCAATCCACGTCCTGACATTTTAGCAACAGAAATACCTACTGAAGCGACTAATGGCGCTACAATTAGCGTCGTTTTGTCACCTACGCCGCCTGTACTATGCTTATCTACTTTAATGCCGCTGATCGGACCCAGATCAACCTGATCGCCTGAATTAGCCATTGCAAGTGTAAGTGCAGCTGTTTCTCTCAGAGTCATTCCTCGAAAGAAAACAGCCATCGCCCATGCCGACAGCTGGTAATCTGGAATATCTCCACGACAATAACCATCAACTAAATAGGTCAGTTCCGAAGCGGTCAGCTCACCGCCATCTCTCTTCTTCTGAATAAGATCTACCGACCGCATGACTTCCTACTTCCTCCTCATTCGCTGTGCAACTAGTTGGCTCGCGACAGCGCTTTTCGCTCCACCTGCACTTTAATGATGATTTCATCAAGCGACTCACTAATGATCAGTACATCACGATGCAGCAGGTTTTGCTTCAAATGTGCCGTTTCGACCATTTTGGTGCGTAACTGCTCCATTTGCAAGAGTAATTGCTTGTCCATTTTATCGTCCACTCCATTATTCATTGATCATGGACATTATACGACGATTTAATAAAAAAACACTGTCATAATGAGTCGATCCAATTATTACAATTGTGTTACAAAAAACCTTACATGGCAGCGATTAATCCGTTCACAAGTCCTAAAAATTGGGACTTGACTCGTTCTGTCGTTTCCATTACTTCCGCGTGAGAGAGCGGTTGATCCAGAATTCCTGCGGCCATATTGCTTATACAGGAAATTCCGATTACTTCTAAGCCGGAATGTCGTGCCGCAATAACTTCGGCAACTGTCGACATTCCGACAGCATCTGCCCCGAGTACGCGTAACATGCGAATTTCTGCTGGCGTTTCGTATGTCGGACCAAGCAGCCCCGCATACACGCCTTCACGTAAAGTAAAGCCCTGACTTTCAGCAATTTCACGTGCTAAAGTACGAAGACGTTTGCTATAAGCCTCTGACATATCAGGGAAACGCACACCGAGCTCATCATCATTCGGACCAATAAGCGGGTTTTTGCCAGTCATATTGATATGATCGGATACGAGCATGAGATTGCCTGAGTCAAAATCGGTATTAATACCGCCAGCCGCATTTGTGACGAGTAATATTTTCACGCCTAACGCCTTCATCACACGAACTGGGAATGCTGTTAATTCTGGACCGTAGCCTTCATACATATGAAATCGACCGCGCATTAGTACGACAGTCTTACCTGACAGTGTTCCGATTAAGAGCTCGCCAGCATGTCCTTCAACTGTAGAAACTGGAAAATAAGGAATATCACTATATGGAATCGTCACTGTATTCTCCAGATGATCCCCCAGCACCCCTAATCCAGAACCCATAATTAATCCGATCTCTGGTTTTTGAGTCGTCTTTTTCATTACAAATTCTGTCGCTTCTTTAATATGCGCTGCTGTTAATCCATTCATGGTTATTCCTCCGGTAAGTTTTATTTCACAAAATCTAGTGCGATTAGGCGCGAGGATGCGCCTTGGTATATACATCCTTCATCCGTGTTTTAGAGACCTGCGTATACTTAAGGGTAGTGGATATATCCGCATGGCCAAGTAATTCTTGAACAGAACGGATATCTGCCCCATTATCAAGCAAATGCGCTGCGACCGAATGCCTGAGCATATGCGGCGTTATATCCTCTTGGATACCGGCTTCCTTCGCATACTTCTTAATCATTTTCCAAAAGCCTTGCCTAGTCATTCGAGTACCTAGATGATTAAGAAACAGCGCGGAATCTGAATCTCTTTGTGTCAAATGCTCGTCTCTTCCGACTTCCATATAGTCCGTTAATGCGTCAGCCGCCATACGTCCGAAAGGAACTATTCGTTCTTTCAGTCCCGTTCCTATACATTGAATATAGTTCAATTGCATATTAATATGCTCTGTATTGAGTGAAACTAGTTCTGTTACACGTATACCGGTAGCATAAATTAGCTCCAGCATCGCCTTATCACGTTTCCCTGAAGCAGTAATACGATTTGGCGCTTCAAGCAGTGAGCTTGTAACAGCTTCACTTAATATGCAGGGCAGTTTTTTCTCTTGTTTCGGGGCTTCCATATAGACAGACGGATTATGAATAATGACGTCCTCGATGACCAAATAATGAAAAAAAGCACGTATCGAAACGATATGTCTGGATACAGTTGTAGCTTTCCTTCCTTGTTCCTTTAAATAGAGCAGATACCTTGAAATATGATGCCTTTGAACAGCTTCGAGCTGCGACAGTCCCAGCTCTTCTACATATGAAATAAACAGAACCAAATCTCGTTCATATGAAGCGAGCGTATTGGGTGACAATCTGCGTTCCACTCGTAAATAGTGAAGATATCGATTCAAATGAGCTTTCATTGGACTTCCTTTCAATTCGCTTCATGACTAACAAGCCTATTCTACAAAAATATTCAACATTCGACTTGCTTAATCCTGCTTTTCTGACGAATCTCTGCATCCACTTGCTGTAATCCTTTACTCCCCGTACCAATAAAACCACCGAAGCCGATCGGTTGCATTTCCACCGTCAGGTGAATCAGGGTCATGAACGAACACCTTTAACGACTTACCACGAGGCTCCTGATAGGGGTGAACAGGAGAAATAACATCTGAAAGCCAGCGATACCCCCCAGTGACTACGAAAAACAATATCGTAAATATAACAATAAAAATGAAACGACTTGTCCACCTTCGAATCGAAAAAACCATTCGCATCAACCTCCTATACTAGCGATACTGTTGTCCATCAGTACCACCATATGAGTAGATCAATGCGAATATGCCCTACCTGCTAGTGTTAAGGCGACGCGATATTCACTGGATTTGATTTCTTTAGGAATTCCGACAATCACAATCATGGGCTTGTTCCTCCTTCATCGTCCTCAGCGATACGTTTTCCAGAAAAGTTAAAAATTATGTGCGTTGTCGGCTGCAACCTATACAAATAGACAGCTCCCCCCATACACTGATATAACTTTCAACCAGACCAGGGGAGGTTCCAACACTATTGTCAGAACTGAAAACCTTGCTCCAAATTTGCGCACTATGTAAACCTACTCGCCAAAGCATACGTAAACTAATTACACTCCGCTCAAAAAAGAGCTATAAGCTTTGCTTGAAATTTTTGAAATCATCAGGAATTAAGCCTTTTAAAACAGTACCAAGCAGCCGCATTATTGGATGCCATTTCAAGAACAACTCAACTTGGCGAGCATTAAATCATCATCCAAATGTAAAGCTTGTTGAGAAGGACATAAAGATCCGTGCCCATGACGTCATCAATCATAAGTCAAAACAATTCCGCGGACGTTCCATACCATTGCTTATACCCGCAGCATCAATCACTAAAATAACTTGGAATATTCGCCAGATTAAAGCTCCTGAGGCATGGTCAACGACTCGTGGAGGCTCAATTAAGGTCGCTATTATCGACACAGGAATAGCCAGTCATCCAGATTTACGAATTTCGGGCGGTGTTAACACCATTAATGGCGGATCTTATACGGATGATAATGGTCACGGAACACATGTAGCGGGTATCTTATCAGCTGCTGGAGTTAAGGGCAAAATAATAGGAACAGCACCCGACGTCAAATTGTATGCGGTCAAGGCTCTAAATCAGAACGGAGAAGGGTTTGTTTCGAATATTATTGAAGGAATTGACTGGTGTATTAAAAACCGGATGCAAGTTATTAATATGAGTCTAGGCATCATTGGCTTAGAAAGCAGTGACACACTGCATGATGCGATACGGCGTGCTACAAAGAAAGGTATAGTGATTGTTGCCTCAGCGGGCAATTCTGGCAGTCTGTATAATCAACTAGATGAACCTGCTTCCTTTAAGGAGACAATTGCTGTAGCCGCTTCTACCCCCTCTAAGAGGATCGCTGACTTTAGCAGCAGAGGAGCAGGCATCACCATTTCAGCTCCTGGCCAAAATATATTATCTACCTCGTTAAACCATGCCTATGTCGTACTATCCGGCACAAGCATGGCGTCTCCGCACGTGGCAGGGGGCGCAGCTCTGCTGCTCGCGACTCAGCCTCGCTTATCTCCGTCAAACGTCAAAAAAAGACTTCGTGAGCGAGCTCAAAAGTTAAAAGGAGCTAGTCCCCYTGCACAAGGGGCAGGCTTGATACAACTAGATCGGATTTTCACAAAATAAAAAAACAAAAATGGCTTTGCCGACCAGATATCTCTGGGCAGCGAAGCCATTTACGATTTGTTTGTGTTATCGTTCTTTTCTTTGCAGCGATGACAAACACCTTGAAAATCAAGACGGTGATCAACTACAAAAAAATTATATTCCCGCTCTAACCGTTCTTCTAACGGCAGAAGCCAGTCTTCTTTGATCTCGTCCATCGTTCCGCATTGCACACAAATTAAGTGATGATGGTGATGTTTACTGCTATCCGTACGAAGATCGTACCTCGCCACTCCGTCACCGAAATTCAGCTTCTCTACGACGTGCATTTCACTAAGCAATTCCAGAGTCCGATAAACCGTTGCCAGTCCAATTTCCGGTGCTTTATCCTTTACGAGCATAAATACATCTTCTGCGCTTAAATGATCATCTTCATTTTCAAGTAATACACGAAGTGTTGCTTCACGCTGCGGGGTTAATTTGTAGCCCTGCGACTGCAACTGTTGTTTAATCTTCTCAATCCGGGCTTCCATGATTTCCCCCCTACCACATGTCTGCACCTATTTCAGGAAACGTATCCTTTCATTATAGGGGCTAACCAGCAATAAAGTCAAACTTTATGGTGTCAAATTGTGGCGGCAACAGCCGTTAACAATGGTGAAACCCAACCAATTAGTACAGGCGAAATAAACGCTTCTAGCAGCGCCGCTCCAGCAAACATAATCAACATCAGCATAGCTGTAGAAGTGAAAGAGACGAGCCGCGGAGCAAGTTCGCCCTTCTGCTGCATGAGTCTATTTTTGACGATAAACATCGAGAAAGAGATCGCGGCCACACTCGTAATAACCATAGCAGGAACGATTATAATATTTTGAGGAGCAACTGATACAAGAGAGAGGAGTACACCCTTCCAAGCGTATTGGTTAATAAGTGTGCCGATGGAAAATCCGACTAATGCTCCCTTTAAGAAGTTAAGAGCAAGCACACCCGGTATCCCGACCACAGTAATTCCGAGCAGCCAAATTAATAGCAGCCATTTTGTATGAAAAATAAATCTGTCCCAGAAAGTCTGCGCTTCCCCGTTCATGATCCCCTCATTCATGAGCTTCACATACTGGTCTATATCCTGGGCAAGCTCCTGCTGCTGCTCAAGCGTCAGTGCATTAACCATTAGAGCGCCGAATATTGCTCCAACGACGAACAGTACCGATACAAATACATATAAAGATAATTGATTTTTGAACATAGGAGTCCCTCCAATTTACATCTCGACCCTTCTATCGGTTTTCTCCATTACGCATGTTTTGTGATAGAGATAAATACTAGGAGCTAGGAGGACTGAGAGGGTTGTCTTATGTATTGTATGAGAGGGAAAGATGAGGTATGACGAGTCAGCTACAGCTGACCCGTCAGGTTATAAATTTTCCAAGCGTAAATAGCTAGAATCGTTTTGGCGTCGCTAATACGGCCTTCTTGCATGTAAGCTTCTGCTTGTTCGAGAGTAATAGATTCAACCTTTAAATCCTCGTCATCGTCAGGATTTTGAACACCTTGCTCTATTTGATCGGTGAAATAAATATATAGCTTCTCATCGGCAAAGCCTGGTGATGTATAAAATGAGCTTAGCAGCTTAAGCTCTTTGGCACGGTAGCCTGTTTCTTCCTCAAGCTCACGTGCTGCCGCGGTTAACGGGTCTTCACCTGGATCCAGCTTGCCAGCAGGAATTTCGATTTGAAACTTCTCTAGAGGCTTTCGAAATTGCTCTACTACAAGCAGCTTCCCGTCCAAAAGTGCCATAACAGCTGCTGCACCTGGATGCTTTACAATTTCTCTAGTTGCTGTTCTGCCATCAGCTAGCGCTACTGTGTCGACTTGCAACGATATGACTTTACCAGCAAATATTTGCTCTGTTTTGATCGTTTGCTCACACCAAAGCTCATTTGATTGTTGTTTATCCACCTTATATCGACTCCTCATATTATGTTTGTCTACACAGGCATAACTTGTCCCGCCTATTCATATCTATCAATATATTAATTGGACAGGGGCRCGGTTTTGATGAAACAATATGTAGCTGCAAATCAATTGAGATTAGTAGGCAAAGGATGGGAAATACGTCACCAGCTTCGTAAGCTTTCCGCAGCATCCGCCTCAAAAACCCTCGTGACTGAATATACTCATATTATCACTGGTCGCCGCAATTCAACTGATAAATCCATTTCAAAGCTTTCTTAATATAAACAAAAGCCCTTCCTTCCTCATTCAGCTTTAGCTGAGCTTTTGGAGAGAAGGGCCTTTGTCTTGCTCTAGTAACAAATACTAAATTGCTGCTTGCTTCATAATTTCTACAACAAGCTCAGTCGTCTTCACTAAGTCTTCGACTTTAATTTGCTCCTTTGTTGTATGGATATGCTCATAGCCAACTGCTAAATTAACAGTAGGTACTCCCAATCCGTTGAAAATATTTGCATCGCTGCCGCCGCCCGAATGGAAAGTACGCGGCGTGAGCCCAATCGCTGTAATCGCTTTTTTCGCTAGCTGCACGACCGAAGCCTCGTCATCATATTGATACGCAGGGTAGATGATTTCACTTTCCACCTCGCCACGACCGCCATATTCCTCAGCTGCACTTTCTACTGCCTTCCGCATCGCATCGATTTGACTATCCAGCTTATGCTTCACAATACTGCGTGCTTCCGCATCCAGCTTCACATAGTCACACACAATGTTTGTGGCTCCACCACCCTCAAACCTGCCAATATTAGCTGTCGTCTCATTATCAATACGTCCAAGCGGCATTCTTGCTATCGCCTTTGCCGCAACCTGAATCGCGCTTATGCCATCCTCGGGATTAACACCTGCATGTGCAGAACGACCGTACATTTTGATCGTAACCTTTGCCTGAGTGGGTGCTGCTACGGCAATGTCACCAACTGAACCGTTTGAGTCGAGCGCGTAACCAAACTTTGCCTCAAGCTTAGATGCATCAAGCATCCTTGCTCCAAGCAACCCCGACTCTTCACCCACCGTGATAACTATCTGTACGCGACCATGCGGAATGGACTGCTCCTTCACCACACGAATAGCTTCAAATATCGCTGAAATACCAGCTTTATCATCCGCTCCTAGAATCGTTGTACCATCGCTCCGTATGTAACCATCATCATCTAACTGAGGTTTAATACCCACACCTGGGGTAACGGTGTCCATATGGCAAGTAAAGAAGATGGTCGGCCCCATTTGATCGGCACCGCTAGCTTCCAAAATCGCGAATAAATTACCCGCTCCATGACCTGTTTTTGCAGCTGCATCGTCTTCACTAATTGTTAGACCAAGCGCTTCAAACTTCTGTTTTAGCACACGGCTTATTTCCTGTTCATGCTTAGTCTCGCTATCTACCTGCACTAATTCCATAAATTCACTAACTAATCGATCTTTTGCAACCATTAAAGTTTCCTCCGTCCATTACTTTCRTATACAATAGAATTATAGACAAGCCAATCCTCAACCTGAGGTTTCAAACACGAAAGGAGTTTTCTATATGCGCAGACAGCAAATGATTCGTATTGTAGCTATTCTACTCGTATCCGCATTACTATTATCCACTTTGGTAGCTGGAATCGGATCCTTAATGCTCAATTAGACAATGGAACTATTAAATTCTTTCAAAAAATGAGGGAGCAGCTGTGCAGCAGCTTCCTCAACCGATAGCTCACGCCCGGTCAAATCATTAAATGAAGTAACGCCATACTGAGCAATCCCGCATGGCACGATGCCGGTAAAACCATCATCCGCAATGCCTGATTTTATATTTAAAGCAAATCCATGACTTGTAATAAAGCCCCGCCGCTGCCGGGCTTTATTAAATTTAACCCCAATAGCAGCAATTTTTTCTTCGCCTACCCATACACCTGTATATTTCGGCTTTCTGCCAGCTTCTATACCATACTCGTTAAGCCAATTAATAATGACTTGCTCCAAGCTCCGCAAATAAGCATGCAAATCTAAACCCACAGAATCCAAATAAAGCAGCGGGTAGCCTACAAGTTGCCCCGGTCCATGATACGTAATATCACCGCCGCGATCGATTTCGAATACGGTGATACCCCGTTCCTTAAGCTCATCTTCATCCAGCAATAAATGTTCAGGATGACGGTCAGAGCCTATCGTATAAGTAGGTGGATGCTGAAGAAGGAGAAGCGTCTGCTGACGCTCCTCCCGGTCGATCTGTTTGATATATGCTTTTTGCAGTTCCCACGCTTCAGCGTAATCGAGCATACCTATATAGTGGGCTTCCAACCGTCTCAAGCTATTTGAATATTGCGCTTCAGCCATGTTGGTTTCCCCTTTTCTAATACAATTTGCTTTCCAGATTGAAGCTCTCTAAATTATCTTTAACCCGCTGCAAGAAACGACCGCAAATAACACCATCCAAAATCCGATGATCAAGCGATAAGCAGAGGTTTGCCATTGATCGAACAGCAATCATATCATTGATAACAACGGGGCGTTTCACGATTGATTCAAAGGTCACAATGGCAGCCTGTGGGTAGTTAATAATCGGATATGACAAAATAGAGCCAAACGAGCCGGTATTATTAACAGTGAATGTACCGCCCTGCATATCGGACAACGTGAGCTTACCTTCACGTGTTTTACGAGCTAGCTCTTCAATTTCTTTAGCTAGTCCGGCAACATTTTTCATGTCAGCATTTTTAATCACCGGTGTTAGAACGGAATCCTCCGTACCGACTGCGAGTGCGATGTTAATATCACGTTTAACAATAATTTTATCTACCGCCCACATGGAATTCATGATCGGAACATCTTTAATGGCATTGACTACCGCCTTTAATAAAAAAGCCAAGTACGTCAAATTAATGCCTTCCCGCTTCATGAAGTCATCCTTAAGCTTGTTGCGCAGCAGGACAAGATTCGTTACATCAACCTCTATCATGGTCCAAGCATGAGGAATTTCAGTAACGCTTTGTTTCATATTGCGCGCGATCGTATTTCGAATCGACGTGACGTCGATATAATTATCACCGCGTCCAGGACTCGAAGAAGCTTCAACCTCAATTTTCGGAAAACGTGGTGTTTCTGAAAAATGAAGACCAGAAGAGCGCACCTGAGCTTTAGGATCTGCAGCATGCGCTGCTTGTGTTGCTTGCGCTGCACTAGCAATGACATTATTACTCAATTGGCTTGCACCTGAATTAACATAAGCAAGCACGTCTTTTCGGGTAATACGTCCACCAAGACCTGTACCTGGCACATCTGTCAACCGAATGGAGTGCTCAGCTGCGAGCTGCTGAACAGCAGGCGAGAATCGATTGCGCATAGGTGCATCATCAGATTCAACTTGAAGTGCTGCTATATCTGGAGATGCTGATACAGAGCCCGTATAGTCTGGAGTAGGTGCAGCTTCACCTGCAGCGGCTTCCGTTTCAATCAAACAGACAACTGTTCCGACCGGCACGGTTTCTCCCTTGCCTACTAGTATTTTCACAAGTGTGCCCGCAACTGTCGAAGGCAGTTCCGCATTCACTTTGTCCGTCAAAATTTCACAGATCGGCTCATAGATATCGATCCAATCACCAGGCTGTTTCAGCCATTTGTCAATGGTTGCCGATACAAGTGATTCCGCAAGCTGCGGTACGACGATTTCTGTTATTGATTTCATGAATTCCATCCCCCAACTGACTGAGGCGTAAACGGCTATCGCCATCCTCTGGGTGGCGCAGCATTCGTTTCGCGATTAAGTATAAGCCTCATGCATGCTCGAGGCTTATACCTTTTTTGTATTTTAATATAGCGCTAAATTACGCATTGCTTCTTTTACTTTTTCTTTATTCAACATAAAAAACTTCTCGCCGGGAGGATTGATCGGCATAGCCGGAACATCCGGACCGCATAATCGCATAATCGGCGCATCCAACTCATATAAAAGCTCTTCAGCGATTATAGCAGACACTTCCGCACCGACACCACCTGTTTTATTATCCTCATGAATGATAAGTACTTTGCC
>NZ_JBFUHJ010000158.1:0-11217 GCF_056402455.1 Paenibacillus sp. P4_A7
GTCCCAATACGATCTGTACGCCGTCGAGAGTTTCGATCATGAGCGGTATGCATCTTTCACGACATGGATCTTATAACATTGGAACGACTACTAGTCATTATTCCACATGGATAAGTACGCTTTTGCGAGAGCACGGCTATCGAACGCATCATGTAGGCAAAGCACATTGGCATCCATGGGGTTCGGAGAGTCCAGAGACGATGGAAGTGGATGAACTCGGGACACCATTTTACGATTTCAGTGGGTTTGAAACAGCAGAGTTAAGCTTAGGCCACAACACTTATGGCGTGACCAGTCATTATGCTCATTTGGTGAAACAAAAAGGCTTTGATCCGAAGAGTTTTGCGAGTAACCGTATATTCGATGTGGATGCTAATGATACCGGCGATTGGAATATACCGCTCGAGGTTCATCAGGGAAGTTGGATTGCTGAATCCGCGATTGATTTTATGAAAAATCAAGAGGGAGATCGTCCATTCTTTCTTAATTTGGGCATTCAAGATCCACATCACCCTCATGTACTGCCCGTACAATTTACCAATCGAATTGATCCCGCAGCTATTCCATTGCCGGATAATACGAATGACAGAGAGACGGACTACGCAGATCATATTCCGCTATTTCATGATGGCCGAATTGTTGAGAGTAGATTTAACGGACCTCACGTGATGGCTGGCAATGGTGCTGTTGCTTGGAAGCCTTATTTTGAGGAAGAAGAGAAAACCCGGTTAACCCGTGCTTATTATTATTCGATGGTGCAGCTGATAGATGAGCAGCTGGGCCGTATACTGGACGCTTTAGATTCACTGGGCCTGACTGATGATACATTGATCATCTTTACAAGCGACCACGGTGAAATGCTGGGCGATCACAGCATTGGTCAAAAGGGACCTCTTATATACGAAGGCGTTACTCATATTCCACTGTTGGTCCGATATCCGAAGGGATTTGCTCCTTGCGAGGTGGAGGAAGTGGTATCCTTAGTCGATCTGTTGCCTACGATTCTGGACTTTGCAGCAATTGAGGATCATATGAAGCGAGACGGGATTAGCTTGAAGCCTCGTTTAACGAATGGAGAGCCGCTATCGCGAAATGGGGTTCGCATCGAGTACAAGGAGGAGCCAGACCGGATTCGATATAAATGCTGGGTAACGGCGGAGTGGAAGCTGGCCATATATTTGGGAGAAATGTTCGGAGAGCTTTACCATTTGGAGGAAGATCCAGGCGAGAAGCACAACTTATTCCACGTGCCGGAGTATCAGCAGGTAAAATTAAAGCTAATGATTGAGCTTCTGAACGACATGGAACGCAGCGAGCCAGTGAATAGCAGATCAAGCAGAGTTTAATGATTAATAATTGAATCATCCACTATAATATGGATTATTTTAATTTAAAGGAGTGCATAACATTTGCGACAGCATGATACGGATAAACCCAATATAATTGTTATTTTGAGTGATGATCAGGGAGCTTGGGCAATGGGCTGTGCAGGCAATAAAGAAATTCGGACACCGAATTTAGATCGTCTAGCAGCCGAAGGAATGCGGTACTCTAGCTTTTTCTGCACATCGCCTGTTTGCTCTCCTGCTAGAGCATCCTTATTAACGGGAAGAATGCCTTCACAGCATGGCGTTCATGACTGGATCCGCGAAGGAAACGTTGGAGAAAACGCCATTGAATATTTGCAGGGACAAACCTCTTATACGGAAATTTTGGCTAATAATGACTATAATTGCGGGATAAGCGGCAAGTGGCATTTGGGCGACAGCATCAATCCTCAAAAAGGATTAACCCATTGGTATACTCATCAATCAGGCGGCGGTTATTATTATAATGCTCCAATGATTAGAGAAGGCGAGCTCGTTACTGAATCGGGCTATTTGACGGATGTTATTACGGACGATGCACTGAGTTTCTTAGAGAATCAAAAGCAGGAAGAGCCCTTTTATTTGAGTGTGCATTATACATCACCACATACACCTTGGATCGATAGCCATCCGCAAGAAATTGTGGATTCCTATGACGATTGTTTATTTGAGTCTTGTCCGGAGGAGCCATTACATCCTTGGCAGCTTCGAAATGAGCCATACTGGGACAATCGCAAGGAAAATTTAAAAGGATATTATGCAGCAGTTACTGCGATGGATCAAAATATCGGCAGAATCATCGACAAATTAGATGAGATGGGTGTACGCGAACAAACGTTGATTTGCTTTCTTAGCGATAACGGCTTTAACTGCGGTCATCATGGAATATGGGGCAAGGGCAATGGGACGTTTCCACTAAACATGTTTGATACCTCTGTAAAGGTACCTGCTATTTTTTCTCAGCCGGGTCGCATACCACAAGGTCAAGTATGTGATGAGCTAGTAAGCGGCTATGATTTTATGCCAACCATTCTTGAATATGCGGGCTTGCACCATCCAGTAATGGACAATTTACCAGGGAGAAGCTTCCTACCGTTGCTGCTCGGTAATGAAAAAAATGTTCATGATCACGTTGTGATTTATGACGAATATGGTCCTGTTAGAATGATTCGAACAAGGGAATGGAAGTATATTCACCGTTATCCTTATGGACCTCATGAGCTCTATCATGTGGCGATTGACCCTGATGAGAAGCTCAATGTAATCGATGATCCTGCTTGCAGTGAAATAAGGATGGAAATGAAGGCGAAGCTTGAGAAATGGTTTGTCCATTATGTCGATCCTGCCTTAGACGGCACTCACGAAGCGGTATACGGTCTCGGTCAGCTAAATCTAGCGGGGCCTGCCGGAAAAGGGAAAAAGGCTTATGCGGAATTTGAATAGTAATGAAGTGATGTCTGATTAATTCGAACAATCGGAGAAGCGCCTAAGGGCGCTTTTTCTAATAGAAAGTTTAGAAGATTGATGAGGTAATTAATAGAGTAAACAATTCTGTTCAATTGCTTTTTGGTTTAATTGAAGTTCATTCATATAGTCTTTTATTTTTAATTGCAGCTTTTGTACAATTAACATTTTCATATCATTTACTTGGTCTTCGATACAAAATGCGGAACAAGAGAGAAAGCCATTGGTATAGGATTTTGACTCTTCAACAACCGTATTTAATTTCTCTTTGTAGATCCTCTTTACGGGACCATTTTCTGGTTTGATTTCATAATATCGATTGGTCTCAATGAGCAATTTCCAAGGGCTAACCTTGATGTCAAACTGACCCTTTTCCAATTCGGCTGAAACCTTAAAGATTCTAATCTGACTGCTCATGATGATAATAATCCCCCCACACACTTAAACTTTAAAAGTATACATTTTTTCGGACCATGTTATTTTATTACATACTTATACGGATTACAACACAAAAAAAGGTAATTTTACCATTCCTATTTTTGCAGTGTGAATCAATAGAAATTTTAAAAAAGTAGCTGCGATGTATTTGTCGTTTTCTTTTATAGCGACTTCTTTCATTTCACGCTATAATGATAGGGCATTATTCACGTTGGGAAACTTTAGGAGGAGTAATTGTGAGCAACCGTCCTAATATTTTGTTTATTTCAGTAGATCAGATGCGAGGCGATTGTCTTAGCATAYTGGGTCATCCTGCTGTAGAAACACCGAATATTGATCAGCTGGCACGGAGAGGTGTTCTTTTTCAAAATGCGTATTCCTCGACTCCTTCATGTTTGCCTGCTCGCGCTGCTATCTTTACAGGAATGAGCCAGCGCTCACATGGAAGAGTAGGATATGAAGAAAAGGTAACCTGGAACTACGAGCATACACTTCCGGGAGAATTGGCTAATGCCGGCTATCATACCCAGTGTATCGGTAAAATGCATGTAGCGCCTACGCGTAATTTAATGGGTTTTCACAATGTAGTGCTTCATGACGGATATTTGCATCACAATCGTATGAAAAAAAGTACGAACGTAGCAGAATCATTCGATCATTGTGATGACTATTTGCCTTGGCTTCGTGAGCGGGCGGGCGCTGCACTTGATTTAACCGATCTTGGTCTTGATTGCAACGCATCGACTGTAGCAAGGCCATGGCATTTGCCAGAAGCTTTGCATCCGACCAATTGGGTCGTCACACAATCGATTGATTTCTTGCGCCGCAGAGATCCACAGAAACCATTTTTTCTCTGGATGTCGTTCGTAAGACCTCATCCACCATTCGATCCACCGCAAGTCTACTTTGATATGTATAAGGATCTTGATTTCCCGGAACCCGTAATCGGAGACTGGGCCCAGCAAGAGGATGCGAATAGGGATGGCTTGAATCCCATCACCCAATCAGGCAAGGTGCCTGCTCAACGGTTGAAGCGTGCAAGAGCTGCCTATTATGCGTTGATCACACATTTAGATGATCAGATCGGGCGTTTCATGCAATCGCTTGAGGAGTACGGTGAACTGTATAACACAGTGATTGTATTTACATCTGATCACGGTGAGATGCTTGGCGATCATCATTTGTTCAGGAAAGCGCTCCCATATGAGGGAAGTGCGAAAGTACCGTTTATTGTTTCTGATCCAGGAGGCCAACTCGGAGCTAAACATGGACTGGAAGTCTCTCATGTAACAGAGCTGCGTGATATTATGCCTTCTTTGCTGCATGCAGCGGGTGTAGATATACCGGAGACAGTGGACGGAACGAGCTTAGTTCCACTGTGCAGAGGCGAACAGCCTGATTGGCGCAGTCACATTCATGGGGAACATGCCTATGGCAAGTTGTCGCATCACTACGTGACGGATGGTCGAGAAAAGTATATTTGGTATTCGCAGACTGGCGAAGAGCAGTACTTTGATTTGGCTAAGGATCCAAATGAGCTAGTTAATCAAATCACTAATGTGGACTATTCCCATCACATCCAGATGTGGAGAGATCGATTAATTAGTGAGCTGGAAAATAGCGAAGAAGGATATGTGAGTGAAGGCGAGCTCGTCGTAGGTCGCACACCGCAGTCATGCTTGCAGCATATCAGATAAAGTTGAATTCATTATCAAACATATAAGATTGATTATATCGCATATATGAGGGGATGAGCAGTGTGACTACGTTTGGAATAGAAGGAAATCAATTTGTTTTCGAAGGAAAACCGATGTTGGTATTGTCAGGTGCGATCCATTATTTCCGCGTCGTGCCCGAGTATTGGGAGGACAGGCTCCTTAAGCTGAAAGCTTGTGGGTTCAACACCGTTGAAACGTATGTGGCATGGAACGTGCATGAGCCGAAGGAAGGTCAATTTGAGTTCGATGGGTTGGCTGATATCGAGGCGTTTGTACGTCTTGCAGGCGAGCTCGGACTTCATGTAATCGTGAGACCAAGTCCTTATATTTGCGCGGAATGGGAGTTTGGCGGTCTTCCAGCTTGGCTGCTTGCGGATGACAATATGAGGCTTCGTTGCTTTGATCAGAGCTATCTAGATAAGGTTGACGCTTATTTTGACGAGCTGCTGCCGCGTTTGAAGCCATTGCTATGCACAAATGGCGGACCAATTATTGCGATGCAGATCGAGAATGAATATGGCAGCTACGGGAACGACAAGAAATACTTAGGATATATTCGAGATGCAATGATCGAGCGTGGCATGGATGTGTTCCTATTTACCTCGGACGGACCAGAGGATCACATGCTGCAGGGCGGTATGGTCGATGGCGTGTTTGAAACCGTTAACTTCGGCTCAGGAGCTGATTATGCATTCAAAAAGCTGCGGGAATATCAGCCGGAAGGTCCGCTTATGTGCATGGAGTTCTGGAATGGTTGGTTCGACCATTGGATGGAGGAGCATCAATCCCGTCCAGCTGCGGATGTAGCTGCGGTGCTGGAGGATATGCYGAAGGAAGGTGCCTCAGTAAACTTCTACATGTTCCATGGCGGCACGAATTTCGGCTTTTATAACGGAGCTAATCATGTTCAGAAATATGAGCCTACCGTAAATAGCTATGACTATGACACCCTCTTAAGTGAGTCTGGCGATCCGACTGAAAAATTTTATGCAGTTCGGAAAGTATTGGAGCGTTTTGTGGAGCTGCCTGAGCTGCAATTGCCTGAACCGATTAAGAAACGTGCATATGGAGAAGTACGGATTAATGAGACAGCCGGCTTATTCGATCAATTAAAGCACTTATCATCCCCGGTTCAAAGAACTTGTCCGGACCCAATGGAGAAGATCGGACAGGAATATGGTTTCATCGTATACTCCACGCGGATTACCGGTCCAAGAAGAGGGCAGAAGCTGACGCTTCAGGATGTGCGTGATCGGGCGCTAGTGTTTGCAGATGGTGTTTATGTAGGTACGGTAGAGCGGTGGAATCCGATTGCTCTTCCGCTTGAAATTCCGTCAGAGGGTGTTCGTCTTGACATCTTAGTAGAGAATATGGGGCGCGTCAATTACGGTCCACTTATGCGCGACCGTAAGGGCATCACGGAGGGCGTGCGATTAGACAATCAATTTTTGTACGACTGGACGATTTATCCGCTTCCACTGGATTCACTTGATGCTCTTTCATTCAAGCCAGCGGGAGTTGGTCAGCAAGTTGAACCGAATCAGCCTACTTTCCATCGGGGTACGTTCATGGTCGAGGAAAAAGCAGATACCTTCATACGGTTGGATGGATGGGTTAAGGGAAGCGTGTTCCTAAACGGATTTAACCTAGGACGATACTGGGAAGTAGGTCCGACACATACTTTGTATATTCCTGCTCCTTTGCTTCGTGATGGCGAGAATGAGCTGGTTGTATTCGAGCTTCACGGCACGGAGGCTCCTATTATTACGCTGACAGATCAGGCAGATTTGGGTTAATGACATAGAGCGAGTTATAAGAAGATAGAAGGGGCTGTAACTCAAGGTTTTTGACCTTTTGGGACAGCCCCTTTAATTTCACCATTATTAACCGAACCGATAATCTCCATGTGGATAACGAAAGGTGGATGGTTTGTTAATACTTGCAACCGCAAACTCGCCCGATGGCTTATATTCGTATGGTTTCTCGTCCCCGGTATAGTTGGCCGCTTTCCGAATCTCGATACATTCTAGCAGAACTTGTTGCTTAAGAGCTAGATATTCCCGATTATGTGGTCCGAACTCTAACTCAATTTCTCCAGGGCGGAATTCATAATATATCGTTCTACGAAGCGCATTTCCATCACCACTCGGTGATCCGTGAACAACCGTAATGTCATGGAAAATGGCGTCTCCTGCTTCCAATGGTACCGGAATGGCATCGGACGTCTCGAAGCCTGGCTGATTGCAACGTTCATTCGAGGTATCAACGGTCCAGCGGTTGCTGCCGGGAATGACCCATAAACAGGTTTTAATATCTGCAGAATCTAGGTAGAAGTCGACATTGAATATAGGGCGATCATCTTTGCAGCCTTCGGGACGTTGAGCGTCACGATGCCATGGAACAATTATCCCTTCATTAGGCATTTTGAGCACCATCGAGTCCCAAGTGGGGATGAAATTATTACCTTGAAGCTTCTCAACGGAATTCAAGACAAATGGATGGGCTAGCAGAGCTCTGGCGGGAACACTTTTATCGACAACGTATTCGATGCGCTTGAGTACTTGTCCGCCGGTTTTCGTCCCTTTACCATATAGGTAGTCATCGTCACCGTCTACCCCATTCTGCCCATGTTCAAGTAAAGTTTGCATCTCGTTCTGTAGGAGTTGCAATTCCTTGTTCTTAAGAAGGTTTCTAATGACGAGAAATCCGTTTTCCTTAAAAAATTGCGCTTGTGCTTCTGTGATTTCCAATTGGGTGTTCGCATCCGCTACCAGTATGTTATAGTTGGCTTGTGACATCATATGCACTCCCTTTATCGTATTTAGTGAACTTCTTTTACAAGCGTAAACGGCTTGCGCCGTCTTCTAGCGGCAAAGCAAAGTTTCGCGGTGAATTATAAGCATAATATAAGTATCAAACTTATAGATTCTTATAATTTCATAATAGATCCTTTCTAGCGGAAAGTATTTAGACGAAAAGAACGAATCGGTTGCCAAAATCACGCAGACATTGCATTGATGTTTGTTTACAATAAGTGAAAGCAGGGAAATCCTTGAAGAACACAAACGATAATTCGAACATAAATTTAGTTGATATGAATCCTTCGGATACGTTAGTTTGGATGAATGATTATTATTGCCCCCCCTATATCACGCTTGCGCATACTTTCCATGCCCCTGAAGGCTGGATGATTGAGAATAGAACGTTAAAGCAGTATGCCTTGCAATATGTGATTAATGGAATGGCGGAATATCCTGTAGCGGGGAATAGTTACACGACCATAAAAGGAGATCTGTTATTTCATCGCCCCGGTGAACTACATTCCATTCGTACAGTTGAAAATCAACCTTATGTTTGTCTGTCCATCGTGTTCCACTTCGGACAAACCTCCCTCCCGTTCGAAGAGCTGTTTCAGGATCGGCACTTGTTAGGCAATTTCACGGGTCACCCCGTCGAACGTAAACTCGCCGAGATTATTGGGCAATACAGCCAGCCTGGTCTTAATCGACAGATGAGATGCCAGGGATTATTAATGGAAGTGCTTTCTGAAGCAAGCCTAGTCAACGGCCGAGAAGAGGAAAATGCTGGCGGCGCATCTAATCACGCTAAGCTCGTTTTACTAAAAAACTATTTGCTTAATCATTATCATAAAGAAGTCAGGCATAGTGATCTCGAGAGTGCGACTGGGCTTAGCCGTAACCATATTATTATGATTTTCAAAAAAAAATTCGGTATGACACCTATGCAGTTCTTAACTTGGGTACGTATCCAGAAGGCTAAAGAGCTTGCCATTCAAACCGATCTTTCTGTAAGCGAAATTGCAAGGAACGTTGGCTATTCGGACGTGCATACGTTTGGTAAGATGTTCAAGAAAAATACGGGATCGAACTTGACACAATTTTGCAATACATTAACGACCGATTATTTAAATACTAGGCCTCGCATCGTACCGCAAAAAGAGGAGAAGAAAGAAAATGGTTGAAATAATCATTTAATAATAGGAATAAACGGTTGACCTTTAGGTGTTACCATACTATAATTCCGTTTATTATTATAAATCGAATAAGCGATGAAAAGAACTTGAGCTATTTTACACTGACTCTTAGAGAAGTATAAAAACGGATTAAACCGTTATACTAACAAGTGGAAACAAGTAAGTTTCAAATTAGGGTGTTACCTTGTGAAAAGCCACGTCCCTATCGTTAAAGATAGTGATGTTGCTTTTTTTTGTTTAATAATTGGTCTTATAGATAATAAAGATTGGATGGATTAGGTTGCAAACATCAGAGCAATGGTCATCGAGGATTGGTTTTATTTTATCAGCAGCAGGTTCGGCTATAGGAGTAGGCGCAATATGGAAGCTTCCTTATGTTACAGGTATAAGTGGGGGAGGAGCATTCTTTCTTCTATTTATTTTATTTGTTTTGTTTATGGGTTTTCCAATGTTGTTAGCAGAGTTTGTTATCGGTAGAAGTACACAAAAGGAAGCAATTAGTGCATATCGTAGTTTAGCTCCTAATAGTAATTGGCATTGGATCGGAAAGATGGGTGTATTCACCAGTTTTCTTTTATTGTCTTTTTATAGTGTCATTGGTGGTTGGATTGTTATCTATTTTGCAAAAGGTTTGTTTGGCGGAATAATTAGCGAGGGAGCAAATTATGGATCCGTCTTCAACCTGACAATTGGAAATCCCACCTTGGTTATTGCAGCTCAATTTGTCTTTTTGGCAATTACAGTCATCGTTGTAGCAAAAGGGGTTCAAAATGGTATTGAAAAAGTGAGTAAAATATTAATGCCCGCTTTATTTATACTATTTATTGTTCTAATCATTCGCTCACTTACACTGGATAACGCTATGGAAGGCGTGAAATTCTTCCTGGCACCTGATTTCTCAAGAATCACATCTCAAAGTATTCTGTTTGCGATGGGTCAAGCTTTTTTCACCTTAAGTGTCGGAATATCAGTAATGGTTACTTATAGTTCCTATCTTTCAAAGAAGGAAAGCTTAATTCAACCGGCTATTTCAATCGTTGCAATGAATGTACTGATTGCTTTATTAGCAGGATTAGCAATCTTTCCCGCAGTATTTTCACTAGGCTTAGAACCATCTGAAGGACCTGGCTTGTTGTTTGTTGTATTGCCTGCTGTGTTTGATCAAATTGTTTTTGGCGAAGTTTTCTTATTAGGTTTTCTAGCCTTATTTTTATTTGCCACATTAACTTCGGCCTTTTCTATGTTAGAAATTATTGTAGCATCTATAGTGAAAGGAAAAGAGGAGAAGCGATCGAAATATGCATTTATTATTGGTGCATTAGTTTTCGTAGTAGGCATTCCCTCTGCATTATCTTATAGTGTTTTTGCTGATATTTTAATCTTCTCGAAGAGTATATTTGATTCAGCGGATTATTTAGTTAGTAATATTCTACTGCCACTTGGCGTATTTTTAATTTCTATTTTCGTATCACTTAAGATTAAGAAAAGCACTTTGCGAGAGGAACTATTACAGCATTCTCGTTTAGGGGCCACTGCATTTCATATATGGTTTTTTATAATGAGGTACGTTATTCCTATAGCAATTATCATCGTATTTCTTGATAGTACAGGCATACTTGATAAGTTTTAAGCGCTTAATAGAAGAGAAACAGAAAGTACGGCAAAACCCCTTTGGATAATTACATCTAAAGGGGTTTTTGTCGTTTGCCCATCAAACGTTTGGATCTGATGTGGTAGCCCTTTTTATAGATGGCCTTATTAAATTATCCTGCCCTTTCGTATCATGAGGATCAACCATTTCTTTTTGGTTGATCCTATGGGACTGGGAGATATGTTGGAAGTATCCCACATCGCCCATCATCGCGTCAGCAATCGTCAGAAAATCTTCGATTCCGATCTCAAAATGACCATAGCGGAAGTTATATCCCCAATTTCGATTCCCTCGTGTGAAGGAAAGCTGATCTAATAGAGCGGCAATCCTCACTTCGCGACACGGAATATAGCGGATATTCCGGCGGAATGGCACAAAGGATTCGGACATCTGATATTCGTAGACTCTGTCATCCGCAACCTGTCCAATTGCGGTAAATGCTTGGAGCACCTCCCCCTTCGACAAGTCCGTTCGTGGAGAGTAGTATATCAACCAATCACTGGGAGACATCCGACGCAAAGGTGCTGACTTGCCATGGCAGAGCTGGGCGAATCCACCCAGCACCCCCCGTTTCACATGAGAAGC
>NZ_JBFUHJ010000159.1:0-11209 GCF_056402455.1 Paenibacillus sp. P4_A7
ACCTTTGACAGCGCCAAGCATCACACCCTTCACAAAATACTTTTGCAGCATAGGATATACGATTAGCATAGGCAGCGTCATGATCACAATACCTCCGGCTTTCACAGCCTCAGGTGACATATTCTCCAGATCCTCGGGTTGCAAGGCCATATTCTGAGTCAGCATACTCTGACTTTGCACCATCTGCTGAACGAATACGGTCAAATTCATCTTCTCCGCATCATTGATGAATATGAGGACGTTCTGGAAGGAGTTCCAGTAGCTCACCGCTAAAAATAAGCAAATCGTCGCTATTACGGGTAAGGACAACGGAAGAAATATTTGCGCAAGTAGACGCCATTCCCCACAGCCGTCAATGCGTGCAGACTCTTCAACCTCAGCCGGAATTCCCTCGAAATAGGAACGCATAAGCAATAGATTATAGGCACTAACCAATCCGGGCAGCCATAAGGACCAGTAAGAGTTGATCAGGTCAAGGTTTTTCATTAGAAGGAAAAATGGAATCAGTCCACCGCTGAACATCATCGTAAATATCATGGCCAGAGTAATATATTTGCGTCCGTAGCAGTATTTACGGGACAATGCATAAGCAGCAAGAGTCGTACATAGCAAGCTTAATGCCGTTCCAATTATCGTGATCTGCAAGCTGTTCAGAAAAGAGGGAATAACTCTTGAACCGAGAAACAATGTTTTATAAGCTTCTATATTGAAATGAATCGGCCACAGCCACACGAAACCTGAATCGATGGCTGCTGAGTCGCTGAACGAAACCGCGATAATATTGATTAACGGTATGAGACAGCTGACCGCAGCCAGCAGCAGAATGACATGAACTGAAGCGTGAAACCATTTTCCAGCGGTATTCTCTCTCACGTGCTCACTTCCTTTCCAGCCCGATTACCACAGACTGTGGTTAAATTTGCGGGCTATACTGTTTGTGGTCACCACCAGCACGAAGGCTACTAATGATTCGAATAATCCCATCGCAGCGGGAACACCGAATTCTCCCCCCTGAATTCCTGTCTTGAACGTATACGTGCTGATGACTTCCGAAATATCGGCAACTACCCGGTTCTGCATCACGTAGATGTGGTCGAAACTAACCTCCATGACACGTCCTACCGCAAGGATTAGCATCAAAATAATGGTAGGTCGGATGCCCGGGAGCGATATGTGCCACATCTGACGCCATTTGCCCGCACCGTCAATGGCGGTCGACTCGTACAAACCCGGGTCGATCGTCGTAAGCGCTGCCAAATAGATAATTGCAGAGAAGCCAGCTTCTTTCCAAATGTTTGAACTCAGGAACACCGCCGTCCAAGAGGCCGGATTGTAAAGGAAAGCATACCGCTCACCGAACAGCTTCTCGATAATGTCGTTCACCAAGCCAGAATCCTGAGAAAACAAAGTGATAAAGATGCCACCGACTATAACCCATGAGAGGAAATGGGGCAAATACAGCAAGGTTTGCACGATCTTTTTGAACCACATTTTCCGAACTTCATTCAGCATCAAAGCAAGCAATATCGGAAATGGAAATCCAATAAAACTAAGTAAACTCAGCATGAACGTATTTCGGATGATCCTCCATCCTTGCGGATTGTTAAACAAATAATCAAAATGTTTAAATCCAACCCATGGACTACCCCAAATTCCATCCCAAAAGCTATATTCCTTGAATGCAAGAACGATCCCACCCATGGGTATGTACTTGAATACGAGGAAACAAATTATAGCGGGTGCCAGCATGATATAGAGCGGAATGTTTTGCTTCAGAAACTTGCGGCTCCGCTTCTTCGTATCTCTAGTTCGATCCGACTTTTCCATTTCTAAAGCTGATTGTTTCGAAAATACTTGCATGAGACTTCACCTCCTATGTCGCTCTGCCGAGCGTTCTCTCGTGTGGTTGATCGTTTCTAATCCGTTCACAACCCAACACTACACCTAAGTCCACTAGCACGGCAATTCACATATTTAGACCCGATGCACAACTTCAATAATCAGCTCCAGACATGGGTTTATAGCGTTCCGAGCGCTGCTAATCTCTTCCTATGTGGTGCTTGGTGACATCTCATGCACAGTTTTCACACAAGACTCTAATTCAACAATTCCCTTACATATAGAGAATAAATGAAGGTGAAACCTATAATCACTCCTATACGGACAAAAAACGATCAAGCAGGGACTTTGTTCATCTTTCCCCCGACTCGATCGTTTTGGCTACTTTCGTATTAAGATTGCTGGAACTCCTTGCGGTAATCGCCAGGTGTTCGGCCAACTAATTTCTTAAATACACGGATAAATGAAAAGGTATGTGTATAGCCGACCCGACCTGCGATTTCCTKGATCGCCTCAGATGTTGTGACCAGTAAAGATTTGGCTTGTTCGATTCGTAAGCTAGCCAAATAATCAATAAATTTCTCACCAAATTCTTCTTTAAACAAGCGACTTAAATAATTTGGTGTCAACTTAAACCTCTCACTCAACATGACGAGCGAGAAGTCGGGATTGTTAAATTCGCTCTCAATATAAGCTTTCACTTGGTCAATCAACTCGTGCTGGCTCCGCTGCACACGAAGGTTATCCAGCCTCTGATGGGCATCCTCCAGAATACCATGCAGTTCTTTCTCCAATTCATCTACGGTGTCGAAGGTCACAATCCATTCGTTAATCGGATTCATTGCATATTCTCGCCAACATTCCAGATATTCCGCGGACAATCCCGACATTTCCTTGTAGAAATGAAATAATAGATAATTCATCAGATTCACAACTTGTTCCCGTGAAAATAGTTGTATGCGAATTTCCATAAACAGGGTGTTATAATGGCGTTCCCATTCGGCTTCGCCGATCCTGTAGGAATGGACCAGTTCACGAATATAAGGAAGGGACCGGAATATTTCTTCTCCCGACTTGTTATTGATATCCTTGAATTCAATGACACTGCTGACTCCGAACGTAGTTTTATAGCTAAGCGCTTCTAAAGCTTCTTCATAAGAGTTAGATACCTTATGAATGCCCGACACTTTCGTTCCAAGTCCACAGGTGATCGTTATCGCTGCGTTTTTCTGGATCCAATCCACCGTTTTGCGCATAATCTCTCCAAACGGGTCGCCGACTACAGTCTCGTTCGGCAGCTGGCAGACGACGCATAACCGATGTTTTTCGATCCATTCTGGACAGATCAGGATGCCCGCATTCTGATTCAATTCCTGAATCACGTTATCAATGATGAATTTAATTAAATATTGATCCTTATTATTGTAAGTAGAAGTAAAAGACGTATATTTGTCGATCTCGATAATGGACACCCTATATTGATCGTACGTCTCTTGAAATCCGAAACGCGATAACTCTTTCTCCCATTCGTCCTCCTGCCGAAGTTGCGTTCCGGCAAGCAACTCTTCTAACAAATATCGCCTGCGGTAGCTGAAATTCTCGTCGTTCTCTAGCCGATACTTGCCGAATTGTTCGAGCAGATGATCCAGCAGATTATCAATAATTTTAAATTCATCGTTCTTGACTTGTCCTAGTATATGCGGCCTCTGCAGTGGAACGGTTGAGAGCCTCTCCAAAAGCGACTCAATCGGCTTGTAGTTCTGCCGACTCACGTATACGATCCATAATCCACCACCAAGGACCGTGATGATGCCGATCACCATCCAGAAGGCATTAAGGTTCGATAGAAAACGAAAAACGATGCCGTCCACAAATCCGCTACGGATCGTCCAGCCTGTGTAGTCTGATTTCATGACAGTAAAATCTTCCTGATCTACGCTAACTCCTCCGTCTACGGTGTTGTCGCCAATGATATATTCGCCATTAGCATCAAGTAGGTGGAGATAACTAAATTTAGAACGAGCTACATTGCTGACAAGGGTGGAAAGCGTTCGCAATTTAATGTTAGCTACTAATATACCCTCCGTACCCAGCGGTAATGGCATCCGCATGACCAGTGACACAACGGGGGTTGTGATATCGGAGTTGTCGATATAATCGCGACCAATATTCCATCTGTTAGCAGGGGGAGCCGATATTAAATGGTTCAAGTATTGTTTATTAGAGAATTGATCTAGCCTCATCATCGACGTGTCACTTAAGACGATTTGATCACGGGCGCGATACAAATACACCGAATCAATCTCGCTGAAACTGTCTCGCAGCAGAATCAATTTCTTATAAACGTCGCGATCGTTTAGGTAACGGTTCTGAGATAATGGAGATGTACTGTAGAAATCGATCAAKGATTGGTCATCGAGAAATGTCTGAACGATATATTGTTCAACCGTTCGCAGCTTGGAATCGATATATTGCATGGTGTTTTCTGCGTAGATCTCGTTCGCTTTCAGCGCCTGCTGCTTGGACAATTCACTCATAGTGACAAAAAATATCCATAGCAATACAATAATAACAAGAATAAAAACAGGCAGATAAGCAAATACAAGGCGATTTCTCCACTTCTTCTTCATGTAAACCTCCCCTTTATTGGTACAAATTACAACTATACGAATGACATGTCAATACTCAATTAGGCGAATCATGCTCATTTAGACGCAAAAAAGATGACCCCCCGACGAATTCAGAGGTCATCTACTTGCTGGCTAAGTTCAGGCACTTTTTTATTGACTATCCATAAATGGGGTCACCGTTCAGCAAATAACTTAGTGACTCCGTTCGTATTCATTAAATTTCCAGTTCAAAGGCTGCCAAAGTATGAAGCTCCTCTTCACATTCCGCTGAACAGAACCCTTTGGTCTCCTCTTCGCATTTCTCGCAGCAAATATGTCGTTCATCACATACGTTGTCTGTACAGTTAATATAACGATCGGACGGCTCATTACAATGCTTGCAGGTTGCTATAATCCGATCTTCTTCCGTCTGATTAATGGTTACAGATATCCGGTCGTCAAACACATAACATTTTCCATCGAATAATCTGCCCTGTACTTCAGGGTCTTTCCCATAAGTAACAATACCGCCATCCAGCTGATAGACATCCTTAAAGCCTTGATCAAGTAATACACTGCTTAGTTTCTCACAACGAATACCACCCGTACAATACGTAAGAATCGGCTTATCTTTATGTTCACTTAAATTATCCAGCAGCCATTGTGGGAAATCCTTAAACGTTTCGACCTCTGGTTTGATCGCATTGCGGAAATGGCCGATATCAAATTCATAATCGTTTCTACCGTCAATAACGATAACATCGTCCCTTTGCAAATACTCAAAAAATTGCTTCGGCGCTAATCTTTGTCCCGTATTTTCAATATAATCTAGCGGTTTATTATAACGTAGAGTTACAATTTCTTGTCTATGCTTGACATGCATTTTTTTGAAGGCATGCCCCTCCGACGGGTCTATCTTGAAGGCAATATCAGAGAACAACGGATTACTGCGAAGATCGCTCATATATTGTTCCGTTTGCTCAATCGTTCCAGATACCGTTCCGTTTATGCCTTCATCAGCGATTAGAATCCGACCCTTAACACCCAAATCTTTGCAATAGGCCAGATGTTCAGCTGTCACCCGTTCGGAATTATCTATTTGTACAAACTTATAAAATAATAGTATTTGGTAATTATCCATTTTCATTACACTCCTCAAATATATGATCCTTTTACAAGCCCTTTTTTATTGTAAGTATACATTATTATATATTATAACATCACAAAAAAAGAAACTCTAAGTGTATATTGAAAATTAATCTAACAATATTGACCATGACAAAAAAGACCCGAGAGCATCCCCGGGCCTTCTGAGTCTAAATAAGCTAATTATGCGTTTCTTTCAATCGAGTCGCTTGAACTAATTTGTAGGCTAAATCCGGCATGACATGTGCTGCTCCAAGCAACAWCCGAGGCATAATCGGGACATTAAATAATGCTTGCAGCATTCGTCCCCATCGCAGTGGACGGTTAAAATCCCTTTGTAGTGCTTTCTTATATTGGTCTTCCCACATCTTTAGTGATATTTCACCTCGCAAATAGCGATGAGCAAGCGGCTCGCATAACTCAGCAGACCGCAGTGCCATCGACATCCCATCTCCGCATAGAGGCGCAATCATTTGTGCCGCATCGCCCACGTGAGCGATTACATCCCAAGCAATCGGCTTACGCTTCAAATCAACTGGCGCGACAGCAGCTTGACTCCCCTTCACTGCTTCAGCATGCGCAAGCTTTTGCTGCAGCTTTGGATTTCTACTGACAGCCGCTTCAATCAGTCCTAATATCGATTTATCCGCATCTTTAAAATCTTTTCGAATCAGAAGTGCTGCAACGTTAACTAATCCACCTTCGATTGGTGAAATGCCTAAGTATCCGCCTCGAAAAAAATATAGCTCTACAGTCGGGCCAATATCTACACCTGTAAAGTGGGATTTCACACCCATATATGTACGACTTGCGGCAACATTGTCATCAGTATGTTCGCCTAAAATGCCTGATCGGCGATTAGCCCCCCATGCTGCAATTGCAGCACGCGTAAAATAAGTTTTATTTTGTTGACCAGTCTTCGTTTCAATAATATAACCCTTATCCTTTGCATATACAGCAGTAACCGTTGTAGCCGTACACACCTGTACGCCAGATTTTATAGCTTCCTGATGAAGGGCAGAATCCAACACGTAACGACTCATCCCTAAGCCAATGCCAGGCAAAGCAATATCCATTGTGTCCCCTTCACTAGAGATCAAGCGCGTTTGACTTATTAAGCTAGGATGAAGGGAATCTACAAGTCCTCGCAATCCAAATGCGTTCAGCATACTTCTAGATTCCGGAGAAAAGAATTCCCCGCACACCTTATGCCTTGGAAAGTGCTGACGATCGAGCAATAGCGTTGACCAGCCCTTATCCACCAATGCTTTGGCTAGACAGCTGCCGGCGATTCCTGCTCCAATAATAGCTACATCATGGGTATGGGGAGGATTCATCTTGTTCAACTCCATATAGTGAGTTAGTCTTTTGGTTTCCCTATGACGACTGTATAACGAAATAAAGGCCTCCAAAAATAGCGGAAATCAGGTAAACTTAAAGCTCTCCTCAGCTGCTTCCAATCTTCCGGACGAAAGCCTTTCGCTACGGATAGAGGTCCGTCATTTAATATGTATCGGTTATTCGATATCATTCTCGCCGTAATCCAAACTGCGGACCATGCTATCCAGTGCCTATGTATATCATTTAAGACTATCCCTAGTCGGGACGCCTTCAGCATGCTGTTCACAACATTCGGAAGCTCATGCTCTGCAAAATGGTGTACAAACTGTGTTCCAGTAATCACATCAGCACTTGTCTCCGGCAATGTAAACAAATCACTTCTTAACACATGGATGCGAGGTTCGTTTTTAAAATATTTTTTGGCTTCTTCACAAGCCTCTTCTGTTATATCAACCAACGTAATGTTTATATCAATTTGATTCGTGTCCGCCCATCGGAGGAGACGCTTGTTTACATCCCCCGACCCTGAACCAATGTCTATAATAGAAAAACGTTGCGGTTTGCCCGCTTCCATCCACAGTTGCCTTATTCCATAAAGAGTAGGACCAGCGGCGCCAAAGATTCGATTCAGCCTGCGAAGATGACGCAGCGCTTCACTCAGCTCCTTGCCTCCTACAGACAAATCATCCATTAGCTCGGGCTCCTTTGCCCGTTGCTTCAGCTTTTTAAACACTTGCGCCACTTACAAGCTTTTCTTGAATAATAGGAGCAGGCATATAAGTGATCTTAATCATTTCTGCTGTAAGGCCAGGACCAAACGCTAGCGCTATGCCATTCTTAGATTGAGAATCACTGTTTCTTAGCTCCTGTCTCATCTCATTAAGTACGAATAAAATGGTGGCAGACGATACATTTCCATATTCGCGAAGAATGGTACGGCTAGGCTTTGTTTGCTCGTCTGTAAGCTTGAAAGTCTCTTGCAAAATATCAACAATTCCTTTCCCTCCTGGATGAATGGCCCATAGATCCAGATCAGTATGACCAAACTCCCCGCTGATCATACGTTCAATTTCTGCAGGAATGTACTTTCCTATCAGCTTCGGAATATCTGGGGAGAGATAAAGATCAAACCCATGATCACCTAGCTCCCAGACCATCTCTTCAGCAGCTTCCGGCAGAAGAACCGAATGGACTTGTCCTAATTGAAAAATCGGCAAATGCTTTTCGCTTGGAGAACCTATAACGCAAGCTGATGCACCATCCCCAAAAAATGAAGCAGCATATAAAGCTTCTCGATTGCTGGAGGGCTGAATATGTAACGTACAAAGCTCCACGCAGACAACTAAAACCTTCGCAGAYGGATCACTCGCTACGAGTTGACTTGACAAACAAACAGCCTTGAGACCTGCAGCACAACCTAGAAAGTTAAGCGGGATTCTGTTGACCGTTACAGCTAAGCCGAGTTGTCCTACTAGAGCAGCGTCCATGCCAGGTAGAAATTGTCCAGTACAGCTCACTGTTATGAGATGTGTAATATCAGCTGCTTCTACTCCGCTGTCCGATAAAGCCTTACGCGCAGCACGGAGTCCCAATGGAACCGATTCTCGTTTGTAGGTTTTCATTCGTTCGGTAGTTGTAGGCACCCCATCTATCGTTACTCTCGGAAAATAACGACAATTCTCCGCTGCTTCCAGAAGGTTAGGTTCACAGGTATAACGGTTTTCCACCCCGCATTGCTTAAATATTCGTTTTGCCCAGCGTGCGGAATCAGAGTTCCCACTTAACGCCTCCACTAATCGCTTTGAAGTATCGGCTTGATCCATTCGATAATTTGGGACAGCCGTCCCTATGCCTAACATTGCTATCATCGGAGCTGCTTGTTCTTTCATATCCTACATCCATCCTCTCAATTTACATCTTACTATTTAAAAGATCAGACAAGTTTCTACTATAAGCATTACTATTCGAATCTTTCATTTGTTATGACATGATGATAAAAATACTTAAAATCTGAGAAAAATGAATTCACTGCAACCTTTGCACTAAATGCTACGTCTCTACTCTTGGGAAATACAACCGACGAGGAGAATGTACATAATGAAGAAACGTTTTTTGGGTATTTTGTTGACGACTATTTTATTGGGGAACTTGCTTAGCGCGTGCTCCAGCAACGGAGAAGCAAATGGCAATAAGGAAGTGGCTAGCAATACACCCACTACGGAAGCAACGGCAACTCCGGATGTAACGCCAAGCAATAGTCCAGAAGCAACAGTAGCGCCAAGTGATCAAGCAACTGTAGCTCCAGACCCTACCAAAGCGCCTGCGCCAAGTGAAGAAGCAGCACCAAGCAAGAAGCCAGCAGTGACTAAAGAGCCTGCGGCTACCAAAAAACCTGCTACWACCCAGAAACCGGAATCAACCAAAAAACCAGAAGCAACAAAAAAACCAGTTCCTACTAAACAGCCAGAGCCTACCAAAAAACCTACTCCTACCAAAGCACCTGAAACGGTAACATTGCCGTCAGCAACGGAAATGTTGAAAAAGATACTCGAAGAAGTTGAACAGCCTTCGCTTATGGAAATGGATAGCGATATGATAAAAGATGCTTATTATATGGATATGAATTTACTTAGTGAATTTGCAGTCCGTGCGCCTATGATGAACGTTAAAACTAACGAGATTGCGATTTTCAAAGTTAAAAAAGAAAAAGATGTCGACACTGTAAAAACTGCTATCAAGAAACGCGCGGCAGACATCGCGAAGCAATTCGAAAATTATCTTCAAGACCAGTATGAGAACGCTAAAAACTACAAGATTGTTACAAATGGCAACTATGTTATGTTCATCATTTCAGAAAGTGCTGATGATTTAGAGAAAGAATTTGCTACCTTCTTCACGAAAAAATAATATCAAATGCAAAAATACCGATGAATGGCTCATCGGTATTTTTTAATGGGAAGAGTGTACTCCCCGTCGTATAACGTTCTCTTCACTCGCTTATTGCATTATCATAAAATCTGCATTGTTGAATTAATGCTTCGGTCGATACTGGTATGGAGAAACTCCCGTCCATCGTCTGAACTGTCTTGAGAAATGACTCAATGAAGCAAAACCAAGCTCCGTTGAGATCGCTTCTATCGTTAATTCGCTATCCAGAAGTAATTGCTTGGCATGATTCAGCTTGATCTGAGTCAAATATTGGCGCGGTGACATTCCGTACACTTGAGTAAAGATCTTATAGCAATGGCTTCTACTTAAATTTTGCTTTTTGGCAATGTCGGTGATCGCGCCTTTCGTATAAGACTTGTCTTGAAGCATCGCTTCCATGGCATGCGCTATATCGACCTGAAGGGTAGAGTTATGGCTCTCAATTTTGCTAATTACAGGCTTGCTGGAATTTAGAAGCACAACAACCTCTTTAATCATGAATAGCACAAGACTTTGAAACCATAGTTTGTTCAGGCCAGTTAAGTGTAGTGAGATCAGGTTCCCATTCCATCCTTGATTATCGGAACTTTGCAATTCCGACTGAAGAACTGTCTCTATTTCTTGCAAATAGGCAGTCAACCTTGTTTGTTGAACCATTTCCTTATTCATATGCTCATAAGCATTAGCTGTCAGCAGGCGTCGCAGTTCCTTGTCATCTATGTTGAAGTGTATATTAATAAAACTATATGGTTTCGTAGAATGGTTATAAGTATGGTGTTTAATTCCCGGTTTCAAAAGCAGTAAGTCTCCCGCATTTAAAGTAAATTCATGATCTTCCGCCGATTGCGTGACTTCACCTTCCCAACAATACAAAAGTTCAAATAGATGATGATGATGTCTGGGATAAGACCAATAAGGTGACTTGACACCAAATTGGCATCCTATTATCTGCAGTGTGTGGGTCATATTCGCTAATAAAATTTCTGTCTCCATCTGTCGCCTATCTCCTATCATACAATTATCAATGGATGTTTGGTTTATTATAGCACCCAATAAAAACAAATGGTCAAATTGATGGAGGTTTTGCCAATTGTCCCGACTCTCCCTAATTCTTATGATGGTAGAAGTAATATCAATTATTCATAAGGTGGGAAAAGAATGGGAACGTTCGATTATCGAGGCGATCGATTTATGCTGGATGGAAATCCAATGATTATTATTTCCGGGGCTATTCATTATTTTCGCGTAGTGCCTGAGTATTGGCGCGACCGTCTGCTTAAACTGAAAGCTTGCGGCTTTAATACGGTAGAAACTTATGTGGCATGGAACCTGCACGAACCTAGAGA
>NZ_JBFUHJ010000160.1:0-11063 GCF_056402455.1 Paenibacillus sp. P4_A7
TCTTCATGTTAATCTCCTACTCTGCTCATTATTTTTAACTTATACGCTTGTACGTATGAGTTAATTCAAAGGATAAGCCGATTTCACTCGGCATAAGAACTCACTCTATGAAAGCCCTTTCTAAATATGCGTGACGACTTTAAACTCAACATTCGGTCCGTAGATAACCTCTACCTTTTCAATCTCGTTTCCGTCTTCACCGTGAACACTACCTTTCGCCAAAATAAGCGGAATATCGCCCTCATAACCGAACAGCTGCTTCGTCCTCTTATCTCCAACAATCGGATGGATGCCAAGCGTTGCATGCTGAGGATAAATGTTGTAATTCTGATTCATTATGTTGTATAACGATTGCTCGGAGAAATCATATTGATCTATACCTGGAAATAACGCTAGCGGTACATAGGAAGTATCAAGCGTTAGCCACTTTGTATGCGTTTCCCTTCGAGTTCCTCTAAGCCTAATCAATTTCATAAATTGGCCATTATTTAAACTTATGATTTCCTTGTTCAACACTTGCGATACTGGAATCTCGTTCTTCTTGCGTGCATAATCGGTGAAGCCGCTAAAATTCCAAATGTTGTGCTTCATTTCCCTCAAGCAAACCATCGTGCCTTTGCCATGCAGCTTCATCAGAAGCGCCTCGTCCACAAGGTTGGCTATCGCTTTGCGGATTGTTGTTCTTGTTACGTCATATGTTTTCATCATTTCAGTCTCGGAGGGGATGATTTCCCCTTCCTTATATTTCCCGCATATGATGTCATCTCGAATGATGTTCTGCAATTGGACATATAAGGGAACACTTTCGTGCTTGTTAAGCATATCTTCCTCCTTGCACCTAAAATCGTATAATGCCCTTATCAATGAACATTGGATCCTTGCACCAATCCGCTCTTCATGCAAGATTGCCGACTCGCCCACCGAAAGCAGCCCAACAATAAAAACTTTCTCATTTACTAAGTTCTACACTCATACGTATGAGTTGTTCCTACTATATCAAGTTCTTGCGGATTTGACAATATGAAAAAACAAATATCGAAGACTTTCAAGTATTTCAACCGTTGTGGTGATTCAGTCGGATTCATTAAATCTAATGTAATCATTTTTTCCCTCTCTAAAAATATTATGGAATAAATATTTCACATTTCTTTTGAAAATATCCTTTTTTGATTTCGCAAGACTGCCCTTTAGTTTAGTAACGGCGCTATTATTCTGATCCAATCCATAATTACTGAAGGGCAGAGAAAGTCTAAAAGAACCGACGATAAAGTTCTCTTCGGCGCTCGCCGCGAAGCTGGGCATATATTTGAGTGGTCGATGCCTTCTCATGCCCCAGCATGCCTTGAATGAAATCTAAAGGTGCTCCGTTGTCCAGCAACTGGCACGCATAAGTATGTCGAAAACGATGAGGGTACACGTTGGCTGCGACCTCTCCCCGATTTGCAAGCCGTTTTAATGACCACCTGATCGTAGGAATGGCCATTCGGCGAGTAGGATGAGTGTCGGTTACAAACAAAGCTTTACAGGAGTCCTTGCGACTTGCCAGATACTTTTTCAACCAGACCTTGCACTCGGTAGTGAAATAAACTTCTCTCTGCTTAGATCCCTTACCATTAACGATTGCAGAGCAATTCTCCCAGTTCAAATCTTCAATGTTTATCTTTTGTACTTCTCCAACTCGGCAACCGGTAGTGTACAGGAACTCTAGAAGAGCTCGTTCCCGCATGGATAGACAAGAGATCTTCAAATGGATTACATCTTCCTCGATTAAATACTTCGGAATACGTTTTTCCATCTTAGGTTCTCTTAATTTTAGAGAAGGGTTTGATGTTAGGTAGGTTTCTTCGTATGCAAAGCGAAACAAAGATCTAACAAAGCGGATACGATGCCCTAAACTACTTGGCTTCAATCGATCAGATTGTTTCGCTAAGTATTCCTTTAACAGCTGTAGGGTAACATCTGAAATATGGATATCTCCAAGTTCATTAACCAGCATTTTTAGCTGCAGGGCGTAGGCTTTTAATGTGTTTATACTGAATCCCTGGATGCGCTTATCGGCTTCATACAGTTTCCACAATTGACTTATATTCATAATAAAACCTCCCATTAGTCCTATTAAATCTAGGTTTTCTTCTAATGAGAGGTTTTAATCTGTTGTAACTATTGTTACCCGTTAGCTCAATCTCTTCTCGGATTTAAGTAATAAGCGAGTTCAACTATACCATGTCCAATACTTTGTACCGTTGGTAATAACAAAACGATAAAACCAAGTTTCAAAATTACAACCTAAAGGTCTCAAATTATCGAATGAAGATGTGCTAGGACCTACTAATAAATAGTTATCATCTCCATTCGTGTATCTATTACAATCAATTACGATATTATCATCATATATATTTGCTATTAGGAGATAATCGGTAAATTTATTTACATTGTTATAAAGATATTCAACTTGATCTATTGGGAAAAGGAGATTTTCACCGCCGAAAAGTTCATGGTTAAATAAACTACAACCATTTGTAACCTTTAAAAATTCGAGATAATCTTTAGGAACTTTTAGTTTTGTTGAATTTACTAATTGCTCAATTTCTTCATCACTCACTGAACGATTAAATTCACAAGAATATCTATCCACATCACCATCACGATTTTGTAAATATATATAATTATGGGATACATCTAACCTTTTTTTCAATCCGTTATATGTATTCTTCACTAATGAATGTTTTTCCACTTCAATCACACCCCTTATATATACGTAAAAGGACAACCGAAAAAGTTCAGTTGTCCGTTATTAAATTCTATTAATAAGATAACCACCAAGAATTAACCTGATAAACATGAAAGTTTGTTGGAATTGGGATTAAACATGTTCATAAAAATGGGTGTTTTATTCAAATGTCCGTTATTGAGCTATCGTTCTACGTTAGCTTAATGATGCGATGCGCTTAGGTTGTGCAGGGTTGTCTGCCTGATTCGCTTCCTCGAAAATTCCTCGGGCAGACCAAGGAGCGTAAACTCCGCAGTGTGAATACGGTGTTAGGCGATGCCACTTCTTCTTTGTACTACTTACATAATCAGTTAAATCAATTTTTAGTATTCTTTACTTTCTTAAAAATCTCGTCAATAATCAGGAACACAACTGAATTAATAATGAAACTAAGAGCAAATAGTCCATACAATCGAATCGATGTAACTTCTATTCCGAATATAATTACTGACGATAAGATCACTTGAAATAATACGGTCAATACGATTCTAATGAGTTTATACTTCTGAAAACAAAACTCACATACCACAGAAACAGGGAGAGTGAGTAAAATAATAGGAACAGTACAAACGAATATGGAAAATAAAGGCATGCTATTACCTATTAAGAACATGTACATTACAGAGAATACAATGATCGTCATTAACGTTGATGTTAGTTTTCTGAATATTATTCTCTTCACGTATTTATCAAAAGCATTGTTCTGTTCTAGATAACTCACTTTAAGGTTATCCATCTCCAAATCTCTCCATTGTTGTTCAATTAGGTTTTATCTGACTCAAGTGGTTTCACCTAACTCCTTATTTATGAACTTCGCAAATTTTTCATATTTGAGGTATTCGTGAAATGACTTAATTATCCTGCCCGTTAGCTTAATAAAAAGAGCAGGCTACCGTAGCACCTACTCATCAATGTGTTATTCAACTATCGTTACCCGTTAGCGTAATGATGTTCGGTTCGGACCGAGGGCCGAATGGACCGAATAGTAAATATGGTGTCAGGCGAAGTTCTCGTACCCACAATTAATCCAATTCATTGAGAACTTTAGAAAGCACTGATTTAAATGACTCTTTATAAATGGAGATTTCATATCCATCAGCGATGCACTCAAATAATTCATCATGAAAGAGTAGTAAATAATGAATTCGATCTTTCCATAATTCTGGATTGTAATAATCATGTATGCTATTTATTTTTTCTTCTGCTTTAATCCAGTTAGAATTAATTACTTTATGTGCACTATAAAACTTAAGTCCCTTTTCATATAAAGGATGTCCGTACAATACTTCATCATTTGCCCCGCCAAATTTGTAAGCATAGCAGCCAATAAATTTAACTACGGCAATCGGAATATCCTCATTATTATTTGGGTCAATAACTTTAACAGTTGTTCCATCCCAGTCCTGGCTCTCTTCTTCTATGTAATAAATTAAGTAGGTTTGATATCCTGAAGAAATAACATGAGGTATCGGAGCTCCAACATCCCACGATGGATTCCAGTCAATCGGAAGTGCATATTCATCCATATTGGTAGATTTCTTAAACAACATTAAAAGCCTCCAACTATTTATTATTTATCACATATTTGACTTAGAGAATTTCGCCTAACGACTTATTCACGTACTTCACAAATTCTTCGTACTTGAAGTATTCGTGAAGTGATTGAACTATCCTGCCCAATAGCTCAATAGGCCGCCGTTTTRAACACTTATAGAAAGAAGAATAATATACTTTGAGTTTGATCGATTCCCGACTCATTTAACAAATACTATTTGCGTTTCTTGCGAAGCTGGCGCAGCGCTTGCCTGGCATTGTAGGAAACGAGATCGTCTTCGTGATCGAGCAGTTGTTCGATCCGTTCTTCCGTTTYRGGGACTCCAAACTGYGCCAGACTATAGAGCATGTTGATGAGCTGAAAAGGGCTCTCCTCCGTACGGCTTGCGTTAAGTGCGATGTCCACGAGTTYTTCATCACGGYCGATSCGCCATAACGCAAGCGCAATGTCAACCTTCATTTCCCCTTCGGCTCCGGGAAGAAGCTCGTACAAAATGTCTTTCGCCTTGTGCGATCGCAAATAGCCGAGCGCTATGACCGGCCAGTTGTCACGCAGGCTTACGATGCGGAGAAGCTCTTCTTCCGCAGCCTGACGTTCTTCCGCCGTCATGCGGTCGAACAATTCGAGCGGCGGCCCGTCTTTTCGCTTCTCCCAGGTCGGGGCATCCAAGAAATAAATGACAAACTTCTGATATGCTTTCATCGCTAACCTCCGTGCTACGGATTTCTCCTCCCCAAATTTGCGTGATAAAGATCAATTACAACTAACATTATGCCCGTTAGCGTAAGCAAMAGGCCGCCGCGGCAGCCTATTCTTGTAGTTGAGCTATCGTGTCCCGTTAGTGTAATTGGGTTTGGTCTAAGGAGGTGCATCTAGTTACTCCAGAAGCAAATACGTATTTTCTAATCCCATCATTTCCTTTAGAGACTTACCTAAAGCATAATGATTTGGACTGTCCTTTTTTATAACACAAATGATATTTCCAGCTTCACCCTGAGAGAGGTTAGTTAATTGGAGATAGTCATTGTTGTCATAGATATACGATACCAAATAGTCGAAATAATCAAGAGACTTATCCTTCACATTCAATCCCACATTATATAACCTGACTTTTGTCCCTGCCCAAATTTTCCCATCGTCTTCAATATCTATTAAGGGTATCCACGCCTCGGTTTCCAAATTAGCTCTCCCTCACTTCTCTCTGCATTAGTATGAAAATGAATTATTCGTGGTTGATCTTCAACATTCCTGCCCGTTAGTTGAGAAAACGTCAGCCAGATTCATGGTAGCCGTTTCTTTGTGTTTATTCAACTATCGTTACCCGTTAGTTCAATCGTAACTTTCTTTCGCTAGACGTGTAAAACTGCATCTTCATTGCAAAAAACAATATAACTACCTAGGTTACCTTCATTAAACGCCTGTTTTCTTGCTTCCCCGTTACCATGTGGTGGTAATTCCTTATTGTACTTATAAAAATTCAGGATATGTTTCGCTTCCTTTGACAATATCTCAATCGTTAGCTGACTATCCGTAAGATCAACTCCAATAATTGTACTCCCATTCAGAATTTCTGAAACTTCATCCCATTGATTCTCTTCACTTTCACCTTGCCACTGTGATTTCCAAGGTCGATGTGAAGCATTATAGTTTATATGGCATCCGAGAACTCTATTATCCATCGCTATATATTCACTAGAGGCCCAGACAGCGTAAGTTAGATACTCCTTCACGTTCTCTCTTTCAATGAGTAAACCAAAAAAACCAGGGCCTCCCATACCGTATGTACCAAGGCAATCGCAAAAATTAATAATTTTGGACCCTATCAATGTGTCCAAATCTATATCAAGTATAGCAGCTGGTTTACCCAATATTAATGATTGACCTTTATTTGGATAATAGTTGAAATCTCTAAAAGACTTATCCTCTAACCACCCCATAGAAGTCCACGCTTTTAGTTCCGTTCTAGGAATGATCATTGAGTATTCCTTAATTAACCCTATGTTCAGACTGCGATAAGGATTTTGTTCAACTCTTTTTCTAAACATCTTTTTAAAGCGTCTCATGGTCATTCCCTTTCATCGGAAAATTTAAGCATACAATGGTTAAGGCCGTAATATGGTTCAGTCTCATTGTACCATATATTGGAACTATCCTGCCATTTAGCTTAATGAAATGAGCAGACTACCGTATCGCCTGCTCATCAATGTGTATTATTCAACTAAAGTTCCCCGTTAGCGTAACAAAATACTGCCGATTGCGGAGCAACTATGATACCTATGGTTCCCAACGTTCTCGACTCAAGAAAAAAATATTAGCGTATCTCTCTTAATTTGGGTTCTTTCTCGATGGAAACATGGGTTGGAGCGATAGTTGAACATGATCGTTACTTCAGAAGCGTTCTACTAGTCATATTGTGAGTACAGCGCAAGCATATCATCAGCACAGCCAGCTATGATCGTATTTGCTTGTTCAGCATGCTTTACGGCCTCAGCGTAAAGTTGTAGATTAAAACTAACAGAAGCCATTATTAAATGCCATTCAGCGTCCGTAATTCCCTTATCAGAAACAGTTTGCAGCAGCCTGTATGCTTGCTCAAATGGATTGGTCTGGTCAGAATAATTTTGCAGATAATTCAATGCCCTTGCATATGCTAAAATCATTTCATATGACCACTGTTCCTGAGGGTACTGCTGTAGGATTGAATTTATTTCATTATAATTACCTACAAGCTTCATTACATCCATCTCTGCCTCAAGATCGTTTATATACTGCATGTCAATCATTCAGCTTGCTCCCTTCTATATTCTTGCGCCAATTTTACTAATTATTGATACATGATGTAATAGAGGATTTCGTCATATTTTTTCGCTATCCTGCCCGTTAGCTTAACGCCCAGCAGTACATCTGTACAAAATCATTTATTTTGTGAGCATGTAACCTCGTAGATACCAAAACACACTAAACGAATAGAAAGGCCCTACACGCCATTTTCCCTTTATGATCGAATTTGAACTTCGACCTATAAAAAGAAAGTGGTTTGTAGGGCCGTTTATATGCTTCTGAAAAGGTTTTGTGTGTAGACATGTTCATAAAAATGGGAGTTTTATTCAAATGTCCTTTATTGAGCTATMGTGTCCCGTTAGTTGAACGATGTTCGGCGATATCTGCCTTCTCTAAAATTACTAATGAATAAACAGCGGCACCACAATTTCCACCCATTGAACTTTGTTTTATTACTTTCCAGCCATTTTCAAGTAGTGTATTTACAAATGCTAGTCTAAACATGTACAGAAATGCTTGAATAAACATGAACAACTTTGACGAGATAAACCATACTTGTCTCAAGGGAGAGATGAGTATGTACATCACGTTGAATGTTCAATCAAACATAGAGATTCGTAGTTTGCTAGACTTGCCTAAACTTAAATCATTGATGGAGAATCTAAATATGAAAATCAATAAAAGCCAGTTAGCAAGAGAGCTAGAGGTGGATCGACGAACGATTCAGAAATATCTAGATGGGTTTACACGAAGAAGTTCACGAGATAAAGGTTCTAAGATCGATGAATATTATGAAATCATTGCTGCACTTCTATCCACAGATAGTAAGCAAGTTTTCTACTACAAGCGTGTGCTATGGCAGTACTTAACAGACAATCATGGGCTACTATGTTCAGCATCTGCATTTCGTGCCTACATTACTCGTAAGCCCGAGTTTGAAGCGTACTTTACGGATGGTCAATGTATGCAGTCACCTCAGGGTACGGTTCGTTTTGAAACAGCTCCAGGCAAGCAAGCACAGTTAGACTGGAAAGAAAGTATTCCCTATGAAACGAAGAACGGAGAAAAAGTGGAAGTGAATGTCGCTGTGTTGTTGCTCTCGTACTCACGCTYTAGGGTATATCATCTGAGCGTAACGAAGTCGCAAAGTGTGCTTCTGTCCTTCCTTACAGAGGCTTTTGAAGCCATTGGCGGAGTCCCCGATGAGATCCTAACTGACAACATGAAGACAGTCATGGACGAAGCAAGAACCGAGCATACAGCTGGGAGAGTGAATGCCAAATTCRCTGGGTTTGCAGCAGACTTTGGGTTTCACGTTAGACCTTGTATCGCAGGGCGTCCTCGTACCAAAGGAAAGGTGGAAGCTCAAATGAAGATCTTAGATGAAATTCATGCTTATCAAGGGAAGTTCAGCTTACCTGAGCTCCAAGAATACATTCAAAGGCTGTGCGATCGTGTCAATCAATCGTTCCATCAAGGAACGGGGAAAGTGCCCATTCTATCCCTGGAAAAGGAAAAGAACTCCTTACACCCGTTACCAGCGGAGCGTGTAAGAAGTTCCTATCGCATACATCATAAGCTTGTTAAAATCAATGCGTCGAACATGATCTCCTACCAATCCAGACAATACTCAGTTCCAGCTGGGTATCAAGGAAAAACAGTAGGCATACAAGTCTATGACAATCATCTGTATGTGTATTATAACACGAAACTTCTCGTCCAACATCCCATTAGTAACGCCATGTTAAATTACACAGAAGAKCATTACAGGGAGAGTTTACGTTTGTCTATGCCACGTTATCCAGATATTAATGACTTAGCTAAGAAGAATCTACGCACGATTGGAGGTGCATACGAATGAGTGTAACCTCCTACCAGCAAGCTGTTCGAAACCTGGAGTACCTGGGCCTAAAGCAGATGGTGAGCCATTTGAATGAAGTCGTCGACTTCAGCATTCATAACAAACTTTCATTCATGGACACGTTTGTGAAGCTCACCAATTATGAGATCGATGTGCGTGAACATAATATGATTCATGCCATGGTAAAGGTTGGAGCCTTCCCGCATCAAAAAGAGCTTGCAGACTTTGCGTTCAGCTTTCAACCTTCTGTGAATCGAGAGCAAATGCTAGACTTTGCTAGCTTACGCTTCATAGAAGGCAATGAGAACATTGTATTCTTAGGTCCAAGCGGTGTAGGAAAAACACATTTAGCTACATCGATTGGAATCGCTGCAGCAAAGAAACGAACAAGCACGTACTTCATCAAGTGTCACGATCTCATTCAAAACCTCAAGCGTGCCATGCTTGAGAACCGACTTGAAGCAAGGTTGAAGCACTACACGAAATACAAGCTACTGATCATTGACGAGATTGGTTATCTTCCAATTGAACCAGAGAATGCCAAACTATTCTTCCAGCTTATTGATATGCGTTATGAGAAGCGTAGCACCATCTTCACGACTAATGTTAACTTCCGAGCATGGGATGAAGTATTCCGTGAACCTAAGCTCGCTAATGCTATCTTAGATCGTATTTTACACCATGCAACTGTCGTCACTATTGTAGGAGAATCGTACCGATTGAAGGATCATTTTGTCCAAGAGGACAAGTGATTTTGTACATCCTTAAACAAGCAAAAGTGTACATGTTTATGTTGACATTTACAAACCCTTTATCGCTTCATCAACAGTAAACGTTAGCAGATAAAGACTGTACTTAAAAGAATGCATACTATGCGGTGACTTCCCCCGATGTGAGGGGAAGTCACGCGTTCAAAAAGAAAATGGCTCCTTATGCTCTTTAGGATGAACGATCACTGGATTTTCATTCGTCTTGCGGATGGCAATTACGGCGTGGTTCACGTCTTCACGGTAAGTTCTCAGAGCATTCTTGACCGCTGCTGCAGCCTGACCGCCATCGACCACTGTGCAAAAAATGTTCATTGTCTTATTGCCGATATCGCCCCCGTCCACATGCCCAAGCCCTTTCCACCCAAGAACTTGATCGAGCAGCCGCTCCACTCGGTGTCTTTTGACTAAATCTGCTTTACTACCTTTTCCTAGAATCTTGTATTGGACGATGATTGTATCATGCTGTTCGGATGGAATCTCCGTGTAACCAGCCGCTCTCGCTTTCCCCAATAACGTCTCTAAAAACACGAATTCTTCCGTCTGTACATCCCATACAACATATTCTGTCTTCCCGTCACGTCCCGCCACTCCACTATGAATAACCGCCCTTCGATTGTCCGGCTCCAGCCAGACTTCGAAATACCTGAAAGTTTTTTGATCCTCTTCCTTTTTGTACAATTTAATCAATCCGCTACCTCCATGCCGCTCATCTCCTAACGTCTCGGCGAGACCCTTGTCCAATCAAACACATTGGCATAAAACTGAGTTGCCCCTTCCGGATCCTGAGAACCCAGATCAAACAAAACGACACGGTTCATATTAACACTCCTTTGCCAATTTCCTTACAATAAACATTATAAGATTCCAGAAACAGGAAGGTCAAGCGATTTATCCTGTTTTAAACAATAACTGCTGGAAGTATTTCTAGATTAYTATTTCGTTAATCTGCCCGTTAGCTTAACGAAAACAAGGAGCAGCTGCCGTGGCAAACTGCTCCTTGTGATTGAACTATCGTTACCCGTTAGCATTCCTGTAGAGCGTTAATTATCAGCTTTGCAAAAAAACGAGCGCCTCGGTACGATGGAAGTACGCAACGGGTCATAGCCCTTAAAATTCCATCATCCAGGAGGACGCTCTACTATGAAGTTTAAATCGCAGGATAAACAAAATCAACTCATTGAAAAAATTACCGCCCAGCACCTAGTCGTCGGGATCGACATCGCCCAGCAAACGCATGTCGCTCGTGCTGTTACCTTCCGTGGAATTGTGGTCGGTAATCCCCTAGCCTTCTCGAATGACGAGGAGGGTTTTCAAATCCTTCTACGC
>NZ_JBFUHJ010000161.1:0-11056 GCF_056402455.1 Paenibacillus sp. P4_A7
TCACAAACCACATTAAATAATTCTGAAGTGAAATTGGGCAATAAATCATCGTAAGTATTTTCCAATAATTGAATACTCTTTGCATCGAGAGGATTCAATGTATACGGAGTCTTATCCCACCCCCAAGGAGCTTCACAACCATCCGGACATTCTGCTAATTCATTGAATTCCGGTCTCATTAACCATGGAGACATATGTCCAAAGCTATTCTGATTAGGAACCAGTTCAACAAATCTTTCTTTGCAATACTTATCCAGTGCTACGATTTCTTCACCGGTTATAGGTGTTTCATTGTGCCAGACGTCAGGATAGGATGGATAAGCAAAGGAAAAGCCTTCAATATACAGCTGTAACTGATTTAGCTTAAGGTCTGCCATAAAATCAACAAAATGATACAAGGTGCTTAATTTTGGAATTTTATTCCTGCTAATATCTAACATGATTCCTCTTGCCGCAAAATCTGGTTTATCTACGATTCTGAGGCAAGGAATCCTTCCTTTATTCGATTGATCTATAATTTGTTTTAGAGTACTTACGGCATGAAATGCACCGGCATAATTCCCATACTCAATCCATATCTCTTCCTCACTGATCGTTAACGAGTAACCTTCATCAGGTAATGCTGAATTTTTCTTAAATAAGTAATTCTTTAACTGTGACGTATTATTAGTTACAATGGGCAAGCTTTCACCTGTTGAATTTACTATTAACTTTTGCAGTTTTTTCGCAATGGGATATAAGCCTCGTCTGTCTTCATAAGCAATCGAGATTGGACCATTAGCTCTTATTTCAAAAAAACCTTGTTGATACTGAATTTCACTTGGATGCGGTATGATTAACAATTTATAAAGTCCCAATCTTGATTCCTCCTATTCAATAAAAAACTTCCATTTCAGAGAGTTGCAGAAGATGGTACATGGAACCATTCTCTGGAGTGCCTAATCTAATTCTATTCCGGCATTATCCATAATCGTTTGAGCGCATTTCTTGTTAGGTCCGTATTATATCTCTGCAACAGAGCCCAATTAGGAGACGGGTGTTTGACAACATTGTTGTTAATATCGTAATACTTCCCTTTGAGGAATTAGGATCAAGCCAATTGGCATGCTGAAAACCGATCCCGTAAAATTAAATAAGCCCCCGTCTTATCCAGATACCATTCGCCTTCCTCATCTAACAACTCGTAAGCGTTCTCAATCCAGCTTGGCGTCTGAGTCGTAACATTCGATCTTCCCCAACTTCGATCCATCAAAACCGCTCTTTCATTGATCGATTCAATTCCGCCACGGTTAAAATACCACCAATATCCGAGTACAACCTCCATATCGCTTATCGCTTATATTTTTCCAAGTCGACATGCTAGAATCGGGTGCCACGAAGATTGTATTACAATTTACGTTCCATCCGTCAGTCAATATTGCTGTTCCCATGTATCCATATTCTAGTGAACTATTTGAATTCACCGTTTTATTCTCTGCTAAATTTCCTGACGTAAAAGCTTCTATTTCCGCCAACTGCATACGATAGATCATTGTTTCATTGCTAGCAGGTATACCTAGTTTTGTGGCATTGATTTTAATATAACGTGCAGTTGTCGGAACAAAGGTATACTCCTGTGGAGTTGCGTATGGATTAAGTTGATTTGCCATTGTGCCGTTTCAGTTGAATTGTCAGATGTTACAGTTTTATTTAGCGCCACGTTGTCAGATGATAGCACTTGCATTTCAGCCAACTGAAGCCTATATGCAGCAGGTTCTTCAATATCAGGAGTTCCTAATTTGGTTACATTTAATTGGATATAGCGAGCATTCGTGGAATCGAACGAATACGTTTGCGGACTGCCATTCGGGTTGGAATGACCTGTTACTGATTTAACCGTCGTAAATGAAGTACCATCTGTCGATGTTTGAATCGTAAAGTTAACTGGATAATTTGGGCTTTCTGCACCTGGTGTCTCCCCGACTCTTGGATACAAGACAATTTGATCCGTTAACTAACCAAAGTACACTGTATGCATAGCGTACTTTGGTTACAATCACTTACTATAGCGTCTTCTTCCACTCATCGATTTGTTTCTGCATTTCTTCAACAATTTTTTCGGATCCTGCTTTTTTAAGCTTCTCGATAAATACAGGATAATCACTTTCCATACTTAATATGGCATAAGTAAGACCTTCAACATATTCATTAATTACCGCTCCAGTATTTGCGACTTCTGTTTTTACAGGAGTAGGATCAAAAGTGAATCCTAAAGCTGGTGAAGCTACTGCATCTTCATTAATTTTCTTATGTTGTGCCCAAACGTCCTCAGGCTGACCATCAAGTAGATAACCATTGAAAGTAGATGCGAGGAGCCAGTATGGGACACCTACATACTTGGAGTCTTTATCCGGTTCGATATATTTACCAGTTTTCTTCGCATAATGCTTACCTTCAATGCCATACGTTATCAAGTTATATAATTGTTCATCCGTATTCATCAGTTCAAGTGCCATCATTGCCCGTTCAGGATTATCTGAGGTACGACTAATAGAAGTCAAAGTAGCGAGAATACCGCTGTTGTTCAACACTAATTCGGAAATTGGCGTATTAACTATTGCAGTGCCATGTGCTTGCGATGCTAGAGCTTCGCCACCTGGCTGCCAGGTCCCACCGAAAAATGCACCTGATACTTGTCCCGCTACCATATTTTGATCCTTCTTGCTTAGTAATTCTTTCGATTTAAAGTAACCTTTGTCTACCCATTTTTTCATCAGCGTTAAATAAGACTTAAACTCATCTGATTCAAACTGATTTAATACTTTCAATGAGCCGTCAGTCATATAAATAGCCCCGGGTACATTATCCCCACCAAGCAGTTCAAAATTATAATATCCATGTAAATAGTTCCAATCCATCAGTATAGGATACTTGTTAGGTTCCCCGTTCTTAAAGTTTTCTAAGTAGGGCTCGAGATCTTCAAGTTTGAATGTATTTTTATCTACCGCTCTAATATCAAAACCATATTTATTAGCGTATTCCTCGGGCATGTTTAATGTAGTGCTTCTTGCAGAGATCTGTTGATTTGGAATCGCATATATTTTTCCGCTTAATGTTGTCGCTTTCCAGAAATCGTCGGTCATGGAAGCGTACAGTTCAGGAGCATACTTACTTAATAACTCATTCAAAGGGAGAAGATTTCCTTTTGAAGCAGCCAGTTGGAAATTATTTAGCCAGTTGGATGTAAACGCTAGATCGAATTTCTCTGATGTCGCCATCATAACCTTCATCTTATTATCGTAATCACCCCAGCTGAGCGGATAAAATTGAATGGTTGCATTAATTTTTTCTTTTAAGATATCGTTTACAGATTGCCACACAAGTTCTTCTTCCCCAAGTGGGTCGCCTGATGGGTAATACCATGACAGTGTGACCTCTGGTAATTCCTTCCCATTCTCTGTGCTTGCACTACTAGGAGACTGTCCCCCCCCTTGTTTCTCATCATTTTTCGCACACCCTGCAAGAGAGAACACGGCGATAAGACATGCTACAAGTAACATTGAAACCATTTTATTGCTTTTCGACATTCAAAACCCTCCTAATTATTTATCATTATCCGGATTTATTCCGGGAATAACCTACCCTTTAACCGAACCGACAGTCAGACCACTAACAAAATACTTCTGAAAGAAAGGAAATACAACCAGCATCGGAACAACGATTAATACACATAAAGCCATTCTTGCAGACTGTTTAGGCAATGTATCTGCGGTGATACCAGATGGTAGAAAGTGAGCATTTTTTGTATAAAAGTCGATGTTAGATGAAATTTTATAAAACAAATATTGGATACTTATTAAGCGATCTTCCGTTATGAATAGGAGTCCCAACCAATAATCATTCCAATATTGAATGGCAATTAATAGCCCTACCGTTGCTAATGCAGGTTTAGATAACGGCAATATCATTCGAAAGAAAATGCCAAGTTCACTCGAACCATCAATTTTCGCTGACTCTATAATTTCATAGGGTATCGTTTGAAAAAACGTCCTAAGGAGTAAAATGTACCAAGCAGCTATTAAATATGGTGCGATTAGCACCCACGCCGTATTTTGCAGGTTTAGACTGTTAATGACCATATACCACGGAACTAATCCGCCGCTGAACATCATCGTAAAAAAAACAATGAATGTTATCTTGTTCCTTGGTTTGAAATCCTTTCTCGAAATCGGGTAAGCAATCATCGCATTGACCAATAATCCAATTATTGTTCCTATAATCGTAACAACGAATGTAATATAGTAAGCATTCAATAGTTTTTTTGCATTTAGAAATATAAATTGATAGCTGCTAATATCAAAATGAGTCGGAATAATGCTGTAACCCTTGTTGATGATATGGCTTTCAGCACTAAGCGAGGTACTCAGAACAATAACAAAAGGTAATAAACAAAGGATACAAAAAACAATGAGAATAATATGTGAAAGCAATATGAATGTTGAACCTTTTACTCTATTAACTGATTCCATAACCTTCCCCTTCTCACTGGATAAGATAAGAGCTTAAAATACTGCATTATCTTTATTGATCTTTTTAATTACAGAGTTCGAGATTAACACGAGTAAGAAGCCTACAATGGATTGATAAAATCCTGAAGCAATTGCCATTCCCGTATCCCCCATCACTCTTAAGGATCTATACACGTAGGTATCAATAACATCAGTGGTACTGTACAACATTCCAATATCTTTCGGGAGATTGAAAAACATGTCAAAATTACCGCTGAATATTCTACCAATGCTTATCAAAGTCAGTAGCGTAATAAGAGGCATTAAAAAAGGCAAAGTTATTTTGTTAATCATCGTTAATTTTGAAGCCCCATCAATAGCTGCCGCTTCATAATACTCACGGTCTATTCCTAGAATGGCTGCATAATAGATTATCGCCGTATAACCAAGAGACTTCCATGTATTCATGATGATAATAATAAATGGCCAATATTGTGCTTCAAAATACCAATCCGGAGGTTGAACCCCCATCGATAATAAAAATTTGTTTAAAAATCCGAGATCGGTTTCTAAAAATGTAAATAACATATACGACACAACGACCCAAGATAAAAAATACGGAATAAACATAATTGTCTGATACACTTTTACGTAAAACTTTTTTGTTATCTCATTTAATAGGATCGCAAATCCCACAGGAAAAATAATTCCCAAGATAATAAAGACAGCATTGTATCCCACTGTGTTCCTAGTGATCCTCCACGCCGTGTCCGATTGAAAGAAGAACTCAAAATTCTTTATCCCAATCCACTCACTGCCCCAAAAACCTTTATCTACACGGTAATCCTGGAAAGCTATAATCAATCCGCCCATAGGTATATAATTGAATATGAGCAAAAAAATCAAAGCCGGAACACATAAAAGAAAAAGCTGCAGTGTATTTTTATTAATAAGCTTCTTTTTCTCCTTATTTATTAGCAACACTATTCTTATCCTCCTATCATGCTGTAAATATTGTGTCAGCAACCCAATGGCGCCATTGGATCTAGTCAAACATTAGCATGTTGTACAACTGAAGATATACTCTTAAAAATATACAACAGTTAGAATTTTGAATAATTACGTATCACAAATCGATACGTTTGTTAGTTTCGTCACTAATCGCATAAAAAGATAACCGTTGCCAAATGGCTAACGGTTATTTTTCGACTTTCTATATTGGTTAGGTGTTATGCCGCTCGCTTTCTTGAAGAGGGTGTAGAAATATCCACTGCTTATAAAGCCGATTGTTTCCGAAATATCATTTATTGAATTCTCCGTGTTTATTAATAGCTCTTTTGCTTTCTCTAGCCTGACCTCTGTAATATATTCTGCTACAGACTTTGAGCATATTTTCTTAAATAGACGACCCAGATACATAGCAGACATTTTGAAATGGCTCGCAATCATATCCACAGAAAGGTTATTATCTGCATATTGCCTATGGATCATCTCAATGACCTTCTGAATTAATTCATCATGCCTTGTGTTTTCCTTATCCTTTAATCTGGGGGCTATGCTCTCGAACAATGTGAAGTAATGATTGTTAATTTCCTCCAACGTTTCAAGCTTATCTAATTCCGAAATAAATGAATTCAGATTATACAGCATGGGCGATCCTGAATTTCTCTGGATGGTATCTAATACCATGCTAATATCGACGGCCAGGCGTAGCAATCCCGACTTTAATATATTGTAGGAGTAGTCGACTGTACTGTTCACGATTTGAAGATATATATTTTGCACTTGGGATATTTTCCCTAGCATCAGCGATTCCATCAGCATTTTTTCTTTATCTGTCGGATAAGTGTAAGGCTTATCTACAAGCTCATTCATATTCTCTGAGTATACGATGCATCGATGCCCATATATCAGCCTATAATTTGAAGCATCCAAAGTCTCGTAATACATTTCACCTGCGTCGCTAAACGAGTCTATGATCGAGCTTATGACGACTGAGAGAGAGGTTTTATACGTTTTCTGTACGTAGTCTTGAATGTTATTGACTAAACTCTTAATGGTTTCATGAAATTCGTTAGAAGTACATTCGTTAATATTACACAAAATCACAACATGATCGGCATCGATATCGACGGGTTCGCAGACGTAATGCTCGGAAAGAATTTCGCATGCGATATTCATAATTGAAAATTTGATCATGCTCCTATCTCTCAAGCTATTGTTGGTTGTAAATGCTTTGAAGTGATCAATCTTAAACAGCAACATAAACATAGGGGATACTGGATCTAGCATCATATTGAATTTACTGAGTTTCTTCTGGATAATCTCGTCACTAATATGAGAATCGTTCTTCAGAATGTTCCTTAGAAAGATATGCTTATCATCTTTACTCTTCTCCGTTCGCATGATAGATAAGGTGGATGCAATCTTATGAATCGGACGATAAAGGTTTCGGGATAGGACTAGTGATAATAGGAGACCGCTAACGAGTATAATAAAACCGATTAGAAACGTTTTGGATTTCATATCATTGATTTTTTGCGTGATAGAGCTATAGGGAGTAATACGGATAAACTTCCACTCCTGAGATTCGGATGAAACATAAGATATGAGCGATTTAACTTGGTTTACCTCTCTAACGAAATAACCAGACTCGTTTCTGGAGTTCAAAATCGATTGGATATAACTCTGATCTGAAAGGTCCGTGAAAAGACCGTTCGTCTTATCACTGATGACCATTCTTCCTTCGTTATCGATAATAAACGTATTGCTTTGTGCCTCGGTGTTCAGTAAGTCTATCATGTTGCGAAGCCAATCCTCAGAAATATTGAGGATGATGATATGATCGTCCAGCGGAATGCTTTCCGAATAAGAATCATAAAACAAATAAGTGTACACGTTTTCATTTGTATCCTTAAGGATGCCTGGGTAGGCATTAGCGACATTTCGAGGAATAGGCGTAATTCGCTTATAGTTTTTGATATCTTGCAGGATCTGAAGAATTCCTTGATCGAAGAAGGCTGCCTTTTGATTCGTTTCGTATTTTTCAATATTGACCATACTCGTATACAAAGTGTCCCTCTTAGAGTTATATACATAGATTGATTCTACGAATGGCGAAGTGGCACGATAGGAACGCAACTGATCTAATGCCAAATACTCCTCTCTTACGTCTGGCAACGAGGAGTAGGAGAGCTTTGAGATGGAATCGTTAAAATAAACCTGTAGAGACAAGCTCTTTGCCAAATTATCCATTAAGGTTGAGCTATAACTGATTTGTGACAGACCATCCCTATTATTGGAATGAACAACATTCAATCCAATCCGTTCAAATGTGAAGTACAATATCGATGAGAGTACAAAAATCGTAATCGTAATCGATAATGTCAGGGATATTAAAATTTTCGCATATAATTCCCTCAACAATATCCCTCCTCAAGTTGCATACTTAAATCTATAGAATTATAGTCCTAAAAGTCAACATAATAGAGTTAATATCTATAATTCTCTAATAAAAGTATTGATTTTGTACTCCTTGAAATCTGCCCCCCCCCCATTTTCATCGGCAATTTATCCACAGTTTTTTATCGATCATAATTTCCTATACAAAATAAACAAGAAAAGTTCAGATTTCAAACCAATCACACAAAGATGGCAGCTATTCAGAGCTTCAAAGGGGATATCGATCTCCTAATAGCAAAGAGGCTGCCCATAAGTCCTGATATGCTCCCCTTACAGTAACAGGTTTTTGTTATTTCACCTGTCTACCGTATGGGGAGCATATCAGAGTGAAGCTGCTGACCGTTCTTCCCCTAATAATTTTCGCGGAGTAAACGTTGCTTACGACATCCGCATACCAGGAATCCGACGGCACATCAGTAAATGGAATATGAGCAGCTGTGGTCTTCAGATTTAATGCTCTTGATACCATCGCGGCAAATTGCGCCCTTGTCACMTTGCCATTAGGTTTAAAATGATCATCGTCCGGATGCTTGCGATTAGTCATGTAGCTGTACGTGTACACGTCGAGACCAAATGCTGCCGCCCGGTCAACAATATAATTAAAATCCTGATAGCCTTCTGGCGTTTGATCCACATCCTGGACAAATAATAGAATTGCATCGATTCCCGCATGCGCCATTGCGTTAAGATGCGCATCTGGATAACGGTCAAGCCCCCAACCGGAATGGGCCATACGCGGAGAAAATAGGGGGGCCCGGGAAATATCCTGGTCACTTACGAAAGGCGCTTCACGTAAATTCATCAAATCTTCCAAATAATAGCTACCCTGTCCGACACCCCGATCATCGTATCCACATACAATAATGCGATTTGCGTTGGTGATAATGCGATAACTGCGCGATTTGTCCAGCTTGCTTTTGAGCGCCGGAAGCTCCTCTTGCAAGGCTAGAACGATAACTTGCTCCCCGACGTCAGCCATTTCATCGATATTCGCAACGCGGTGAATCAAAACTGAAACATGCATGCTTACAAACAGGTAGTCTTGCAAATCTTTCGCTATATTCCGTATAAGAGGTCCCGCATTATCCTTGATGGCTATATACCAATCATTCCCGATCTCTACTTCTCCCTGCTCCGGTCTAACATCAGAATCGATCCGGTTTGTGAACCACTTCCAATCGCCTACGAAATTCATATTTTTGTTCATTCATTGCTATCCCTCCACAATGTCTGACTTATCACCTACCCTATGTCATATGAGCAGTAACAAGCTTACTTCTAATTTGTTAAGCGCTTTCATTAATTTGATAGTAACTCGATCTCGTCTACCCCGCTTATATGAATAATAACGAGATTGTCGATATGGAATCAGATTTGAGAATCGAACATGTGGTAGTCGATATTCTTCAGGTAATTGAAATGGGAGTCGTTGATCCAGACTGGTTCCTCAATCAAGGGACAGATCATATTGACAAAGCAATTAAAGGTAAGGCTGGAGTCATTCTTGGTAACACTGTCGATTTCGCTTTAGATGCCAATCCAACAAGCATTCAATCTCTTAGCCAAGCTATTGAGCCGAATACAAATTGGATACCTTTTAACCCATTGGGCAATATGCCATTAAGAGCTGGTATATCTCCAGATGAGCCTTTTGTATTTTCCAAAATAACAGCGGATGCTCAACCTGAGAAAATAAAAATGATTGTACACATACTCGATTGGCTAACAAGCGAAGAAGGGTTTCTATTGACCCATTACGGCGTTGAGGGGAGCCATTACGAACGAAGTGGAAATACGATCAATCAACTTCCGCAGACTAAGGAAAATATGAAGACTTATGATTTCATGAAAGTATGGAGCTTCTTTACACCAGATACCCCTAGTGTACTTGGTATGCAGGTTGTCAATCCCATGCTTACGGCCAGAGACAAGGAAATCAAAGCATTTGTAGCTGGACTTCCTGCCAAGCCGAAACTTGGTGTTGCCTTGGCTCCTCCACTTGGCGTGGATGTTGGAGCTTTCAGAGCAAGACAAAATCAGCTGCAGGTCAAAATGTTATTTTCCGATCAGTCAGGTAAGCTATGGCCTGTTTATTACGAGGAAATTATGAGTCAATACAATGGTTCTTTAATCATTAATAATTTCGAAAATCAAGTTAAGTCAGCAAATAATGAAAAGTAAGCCCAGAACTCCACATGGACTGGACTTACTTTTTAAGCACTATCAAACAGCTTTTATACAAAACTATTCTGATAGGAATGTAAAGAAACCCGAATCCCATCGCGATTATCCGTTTCATTGTAATCGTCAAATAGCCCCTCCTTTTGATAGGATAGGACTATTTGTCTTTTACCTTATTGAGGCTGTATGAGATGCTTGCTTGTTACTGTCTGATCTAACTGGGTCTAGTTGCGTACTGACCTCTACGGTTGGATGACCGTTATGTCATTGTTGGAAGGAATACTATAATCTTGGCCATACAAGATCAGTTCAGCCATACCTACCCTAAATCCACCGCCGGCAGTTATATCCTTTATAGATACGCGAACATAATTGATATTATTATATGGCTTAACAAAAGCCTCCGGTGTGAAGTGTTGCCCCCCTACAAGGTGGTTATCAAGCGCTTTTTGCCATACGACGCCATCCGTTGATACTTCTAAATCATAGGTGTACCAGTTACTATCCTTTTCCCAGTAGATGCGGCTCCCCGCTACAGTTTGGGGTTTCTTGAACTTAACGGTAACGGACTGTGGCATCGCTGTTGATTTTGCGAGCCAGCCTGTTCCTATTGTTGTAATTCCATCCCTTAACTGATCCGTGTCTCGACCCTCTTCACTTTCCGATGATGCTTCTATCGTGTCGATGGTATGATCCGCAATAATATTACCTGGTTCTTGAATGTCTGAAGGTATGACCTTAAATTCATATAGGGACGCCCAGTCCTTGTTAGTAATGCTGTTTACAATGGATAACCTTACATATTTGCCTCTAGTATCAACCAAAGCTGTCTCTTCGCTTCCATTAGGAGATGTATTGGTTGATCTATCGATAACCTTAGTCCAATTTTCTCCATCATTTGAAACTTCAATGTAATACTTATACAC
>NZ_JBFUHJ010000162.1:0-11041 GCF_056402455.1 Paenibacillus sp. P4_A7
GCCTCGGTGAAATCGATAATGCCGGGCTGCATCATCAGCCGTTGGAACTGCTCGCCCTTCTCGAACATACGCGTCCGGAGACCATCTCTGTAGCCATCGCCAGGGCCCTCCATGGCTTTGATCACGCCTTCTTTCAACGAATCCGCTTCCTGCGCTTGAAGGGCACCCTTCATCAAGGTGTATCCTTGTTTGTGGAATTCATCAATATGCTCTTGTAATGACCGTATCATTCATGACACTCCTCGTAAAAAGAATTTGTATTTATGTTTAAAGTGCAGTAAATCGGCGAATATACCGTGCGTCCTCGGAAAGGACGACGAAGTCGTTTTATCTTGCGTTCCTCTTTTGATAAGCGGCGTTCATTTCCGTACCGAAACCCTTGGCAATCCTATACCAATCCGGTCCATCCGTCGGACGGTGCATGATTCCCCAATCAACAAAAATCTAGCAGGATATATATTTCATAACCCTCCGCTTGTTCAATGCATTCTGCAGCAATCCAATACAAGGTCCTGTGAGCACTACCGATAACACCGTCACAAGACCGACAACACCCCCCAATGAAAGCCCAATCACAGTATATAACGCATCAGTTAATATCCGAATTCTCTTGTAAGGAATACTTGTCATATCCGAAATGATAAGACCCACGCTGTCCGCAGGACTGGCACCGAGCTGAGGAGAAATATAAAGATAGACACCGAATGCCAAAAAGATAGTACCCGTAAACGCTAGAATCAGCTTCAACCACAGTGACAGATCAGTACCAATAAACTGCCCGAACATATGGTTGAAAACATCCAACAATGGGCCAGCAATGATCAGCGACAGGAAGAGAGAAACATTAATATATTTCCGCTTAAAGATGACTAAAAGAACGACAATGATGGAATTCAACAGCAAATTTGCCTGTCCATAACTGATTCCTAGCTGTTTGTGTACAGCAATTGCGAACACCTGGTAAGGATCTGCACCCATATCGATCTTGTAGAACAGGGAGGCACTGAAACAAGTAATGGCAATACCTATGATGCTGATCAAAATTTTGATGATATATTGTTTTGTGAGTACTTTTTTCAATGTGCCCTTACCGTCCTGTCTTCAAGATAAATAGTTGATTACCAAATGAAAAAACCGTTTCCTTTTAACCTAGTAATAGCTTCGAGCAGAAAATAATCACCATAGATGATAGGCACATGAGTTTCCTCTTCACGATGATAAGCTACTGTGCCCCCACCAACAATGCCATCAGTTTCTACATTCCAATCACAATAGCTTTCTTCAATTGCTCTTAATATCGACAAAGCCCCATTGATATAAAGCTGCTTTTCGTATTCCCCTACATGCTCACTGATCTCCAGCATTCCACAGGCCGCACATACACCAGCGGTTGTATCCCACTGTTCTGGCTGCATTGGTGCTCGGAAATCTACACGAGGGATATAGCCCGTTTGCGAGATATTAGCTAAAAAATAATGTGCCGCACTCTTAGCAATATCGAGATAACGAAGATCACCTGTATGGCGGTAGTTCAGAGAAAACCCGTAAATCGTCCATGCCTGCCCTCTTGACCATGAAGAACCTGAAGCATAACCTTGACCAGCGGGATGCTCGAGCAATTGCCCATGCATGGGATCCAATACAGCGATATGATGAGCGGAACCGTCTGGGCGAATTAAACAATTAATCGTAGTGTCGATATGATTTTTCGCCACATGCAAATATCTCGGATCTTCACTTTCCTTGGCTGCCCAATACAATAAGGGAAGATTCATCATGCAGTCGATGATCATCCAGCCAGGGCGATTTTCGTTCCAAGCAGAGATATATCGACCATTAATGTTGTAGCGTCCAGCCAGCAGATTGGCTGCGTGCATAGCACGCAGCTTAGCCGTTTCGTTGCCAGTCAGACGGTAGTTCGCTACAGCAGTATGCAGCCACATAAAGCCTACATCATGGTGCAAGCCATTAAATTCGATCATAGCAACATCCAACCGCTGCTCTACACCAACCGCTGATTTTCGATATTTTTCATCACCGGTTGCTGCGTACATCTGCCATAGAATACCCGCCCAGAAGCCATTCGTCCAAAACGAAATATCTTGCTCACCATAATCCAGACATGTTCCATCGATAGGAATATAGGGAATTTTATCTCCCATACGATCACATTCCTGCGAAAGCTTAGTTAGGAGCTTTTCATAAACAGTATTGACCCAGTTTCTTTCCGATGAGCTGATAGGATAAGACATTATTCTTCGTACTTGCCGATCAAGTATCTTCCAATGTCAGCTACATGAGCAGTCATTGTTTTACGAAGCTCAACTGGCAACGGGCTGGAAAATGCTTGAATCTCGTATGTGAAATCACCTTTATAGTTGATTTCTTTGAGAACACGCATCATTTGATGCCAATCTACGTGGCCATAAAACGGAGCCAAATGCTCATCTGCATGACCGTGATTGTCCGCAATATGAGTCGACTTAAGTCGTGAGCCAATCTTACGCAGCTCAGCAGCTTGGTCTCTTACACTAAGGTTGGCATGTCCGAAATCCCAGCATATGCCAACGTTCGAACGATTGAAGGCGTCCGCTAGCTCGGCCAGATCTTCTCCATTGCACGCATATACATATTCATTGTCCCATTGCACCATATTTTCAAGTGATAGCCCGTAACCCAGCTTTTTAACCTCGTCCAGCATAGGACCGTAATAGTCCAAATTCAGCTGCAAATAATCCTGTCTCGAATAATTCGGCTTATGCTGATGTAACGGGTGAGTTACTGCCCATTCTGCTCCAAGTACTCCCGAGCAAACGATAGAACGCTGTACTAGCTCTCTCTCCCATCCGTGATCAGTAATTCGCGGATCATTCGGATCATACATGTGCAGATGGGTTTGCGAGAAGGTTACACCCAGCTCATCTGCGAATTTCTTGAATTGACATATATACTCATACCAGTCATCTTGCGCTATAGGACGACCTGGTCTACCCTGATCGCAGAAGTTATAGTCAAAAACCTTGAAACCCGCTTCTAGACCCTGCTCAAGACAGCTTTCAGGTGAAATAACTCCGAACTCGTCAAATACTTTGTCCAATAGATTTGTTGAAGTGGATAAACGCATAGTGTAGTCCTCCTTTTAGTAGAAGAAAAAAAATGAATGCGCACCTGGCAGCTCTTGCTGGGGTACGCATTCATTATTAAAGATATCCTCGATACGAACAACCTTGAAAATCAATGTTCTATCACCATAATTATTCAATATCAAATTCCGTCCGATGAATCGGCAGGTTAACCATAATCCTTGTTCCTTCTCCTAACTTCGAGGTGATACGTACACCAAATTCCTCGCCGTAATATAGTTTTAAGCGATGGTGTACACTGGCAAGTCCAAAGTGCTTTCTGTTGACATTAATATCATAATTACGCACATAATTCATTAAAGCATCTAGTGCTTCCTCTGCCATCCCATTCCCATCATCCTCCACTACGCATAAGAGCTCTTGTCCTTCCGTATACCCCTTAATCGTAATATGCCCTTGCTTCCGACCCTTGAAGCCATGCTTAAAGCAGTTTTCTACAAGCGGCTGAAGAATAAACGATGGCACCATTTGCTGTTGAATCTCTTCCTGAAACTCAACAGTAAACGTAATAAGATCGTCCTTCAAAAACGATTCCAGCTTGCAATAAGAGATCAGCTCAACCCCCATATCCAGGACGCCAATAAACTCTTTACTCTCATGAAGTGTATGATGCAGAAACGTCGAGAAATCTTGAATAATGTCGGTAGCTTTGTTATAGTCTTTAAACTTCATCGTCCAAATAATTGAATCTAAAATATTGTAAATGAAATGCGGATTAATGCTGTTGCGATATACACGCAGCTGCGTTTCTTTCTTATATAACCCTGCCTTATAAACCTCGTCAATTAAGTGGTCTATACGCTGGACCATGTCATCTAAGCTCTGAAACAGGTAGGAAAATTCATCCTTTCGGTCAGTCTTAAAAACCACCTTTTCATTGCTATTCTGACGATACTTTTTGATCATAGCAGAAAGCTGATAAATCGGAGCTGTTACATGGTCTAACACGCGATAAAGAAAGATCAACATCGCAACAGAAAACAGAAATGCAATGAGAAGAAGCAGGTTTCGAATTTTATAAATGCCCGAGAAAACCTCTTTCTCGAGCAGCAGCTTCGAATATTTCCAGCCGTATTTTTCAGATTCACCGCTAATTACAATATAGGACTGATCATCAATCATAACCCGCCCTCCAGTTGGTATGCCTTGGATCTTCACCATAACCGATGCGGGATCATCGTGGTCGCTACTGACGACAACCTGATTATTTTGGTCACTAATTATTTGGATAGAATTAGGATATACATTATCCTTCACTAATATTTCCTTAAACGAATATTGCAGCATATTTACAGAAAGCATTGCCACTGGGTCTTCAAAATAATTTTTCTTTACTCGCCCGGCAAGGGCTACGAGAGCAACAGAGCCGGTAGTAAGATCCCTGGTATGAATCAGTCCTGGTTTCTTCAACTCTTCTCTAGTGAAACCCTCAACCCAATAGCCGCTTTTATGCTTCACAATACTGGATTCCTCTGTAGAAACGATCACACCGCTGCGAATATCTTTTAAATATATGGAGTAAGCCTTGTAATTCGTAGAAAACAAAATATTTTCAAGCTTGGTTAAAATTCTATTATAGTTAATTTCATCTGGCTCTTTGGCTAATTCTTTAATAATTTCTTCATCAAAAGCAATTGCATAGTAGGCCTGATCCAAGTATTTGAACTGATCATCCATCTGCTTAATAGCAAAGTTGATCTCCAAATTAGCACTATGGATGGCTTTTTTCTGCAGGTCCGATTCTATTATGTTATAGATGATGATGCCCGAAACAGCCATTGCAATTGTAAAGAAGGCGATAATGGTGAAATAGGTTTTCCATTTGATTGAATAGAACATAGGTACTCCTTACGGCTAGCCAACACCAGGTGAATTTTTACTCTGATACTCCTTGGGCGTCATTCCCATATACTTTTTGAAAAGAAAATAGAAATTTTTCTGTTCCAGTCCTATCCGAGCACAAACATCACCAATTTTAACGTGAGGAGTGGACAGATGCTTCTTCGCCAGCTCAATCCGATAAAGATTCATATATTCCGTATATCCGATTTGGTARTCCTCCTTAAAGGCTTTACTCAGATAGACATAGCTCGTATTTAATTTGTTCGCTATAAACTTTAAACTCAAACCTATCTCCTCAATATGATCCAAGGAATAAGACAATGCGAGCTTTACAATCGGACGTATTTTTTGTGTTTTATTTTTCTTAACCTCGCTCGAAATAGACCTCATGCTTTCTTTCATATAGTTTTGCAGCTCTGCAAGACAAGTAATGAGCTCGAAATCTGCCAGCACGGTCTCAGGTGCATATGCATCAGCATGGACCGACAGCTCTGACGTTAATCTAGAAATGCTTTCACTGCATTGATTAATCATATGGGTAATGCTGCTGTTACCGGCCTTCCACTTCATAGACATCTTGTCGATGTATTCTGCTGCCTCAATATCCCATTCTGCTTCCATACATTTTATTAAATAAGAGGTATCCAGATAGAGCGTACTGTCCTTCTTCTTTTCGACATGCAGGTCTACCCGTATTCGTTCATAGAAGGTGACCATATCTAAACTGTGCAAAAAGCCATAACGATAGGCCTGCAGCGCACTTTCGTAAGATTCTTTCAGCTCGGCAGGCGTACCGACGTTTATTCCTACACCAATACGAACCTTTCTGCTAAATTTAAAGATTTTGTAAAGGTCTTCAAAATATATTCTATTAAGAGGCTTGTCATCAAAGATGACCCCAGTGAGCAATGTCCCACATTGCAGCAGCATAATCTTCTTTCCTGAGCTAGCTACCTCTTCTTTTAATCTGCGCATAGAGATACGTTCTCCATACCCCCGAATCACAAATGCAGTAGCTCGAGTAAAGTCCAGCTCACTTTGCAACGTTTCAAATGCTTGCTCCAGCATGGAAGGATCTACTACTCTGCTCATGAGATAGGCTTCCAGCGTAGTTGAAAGCTCCTGCAAAGCCACTAGTGAGGCAAGGGCATGAACCTCTCGATCCTTCTTGATTTGATGAGCAGCATGACGTACTTTGTCTAGCAGCTCCTTCTCTGCAATTGGCTTCAACACATATGAGAAAACACCTAATTGAATCGCCTGATGGGCATAGGAAAATCGCTCGTATGCACTAATAATAATGATCTTAGTCTGAGGCATTCGCTCGTGAATATAAGCTGAAAGTTCCATTCCGTTTCCGTTCTCCATCTCAATATCTGTAATGACAATGTGGACCTTATTGTGACTTAAAAATTCAATTGCCGACTGCCCGCTGTCAAAGGCCCCTACAACACGTGCGTTAATGGATACCCAATCTATGAGCTGGACAAGCCCATCTCGGGTTATTTTCTTGTCCTCTACGATTACAATATCAAACATTACCTTCTCCTCCGATCGAATAGCCATAGAGATGAACCCTTATAAAATGATCACCATTTAGTATACATTGCAACATAGCTCATTCTAAGCATACCTTTGTTAACGCAGTGTAATTGTTTTTAAAGCGCTTTCAATAAGTCGGTTGATTTTCAGGATGTTACGTTAATGTTGTGGATTGTGAGGGTAAAAGGCAATTTGTTAAGCTTCAAGTGAAAAGTTGGGGAAGCAAATACAAAAGAGGAGATGGAAGTTATACGTACTAGCAAATCTGAGGCATACCTATCCTTGCAACCACAAAAATCGAAAATAGCTTCGATCTTTCGGAACATGTACAAACAACGACAGCTGTTTTTTATTATGGCCATCCCATTGGCATTATATTTACTCTTTGAATATCTCCCTATGCTCAAGCTGCGTTGGGCGTTTACCAATTTCGGAGAGGTTCCTGCATCGCAGGTTTCCTATGTCGGTCTAGATAATTTCATAAAACTAATCAACTCTGCGTCATTCATGAATGCTTTCAAGAACACGATTATAATTAGCCTGATGAAGCTCTTATTCGGCTTTCCAATTCCTATTATTGTGGCGTTGATGCTGAACGAAATCAATTCAAAGCTGTTCAAAAAATCAGTGCAGACCATTATTTATTTCCCGCACTTCCTATCATGGGTTGTAATCGGAAGTATTTGGTTCCTTATTCTAGCTCCTCAAAACAGTATAAACTCGCAGCTTGCCACTCTGATGGGAGTGGAACCCACCTACTGGTTCGCCAGCAAGGAGCATATTCGAGAGCTGCTCGTATTAACTGATATTTGGGCAGGAGCTGGCTACTCAGCTATTGTCTACCTGGCTGCAATTACTTCTGTTGATCCGACTCTATACGAGGCAGCCAAGGTGGACGGTGCGGGCAAGCTATCGCAAATATGGAATATCACATTAGCATCAATTCGCCCCACCATCGTTATTATGCTTATTTTCCAGCTTGGAAAAATACTTAACATATTCGACCAGGTGCTTATTATGGCAGCTCCTGTAGTATATGAGACAGCTGATGTTATTCAAACCTATGCCTACAGAACAGGGATTAGTGAAATGAGGATTGGATATGGTATGGCTGTCAGTATCTTTAAGGCTGCAATTGGATTTACACTTGTGCTGATTACTAATAAAATCGCTAAAAAAATTAATGATGAAGGTGTATTTTAAGCTAGAAAGGAGAGTGTAGACATTGCTTATTAAACAGACTCTTGAGGAAAAGACAGTAAAAATAATATCCTACGTCGTGATGGGATTATGCTCATTGAGTGTGCTGCTGCCGATCATGTATATTTTTCAGCTCACTTTTTCAACCTCATCCGATGCGTCTTTCCGCATATTCCCTAGAGGCTTTACTCTAGATCATTATAGATATGTATTGGAAAATGAGCTCATTCAGGGACCGTTCTTAAATTCCTTGTTCGTAACCGGATGCAGTGTTATTGTGTCCATGGTGCTAACTATTGGAATTGCGTACCCTCTCTCCAGAAGAGAGCTTGTRGGTCGAAGATTTCTGAACTTTCTTATTGTACTCCCCATGCTCCTTAGCTTAGGGTTTCTGCCCAAATATTTGCTTGTAAAGGACTTAGGGCTGCTTAATTCTTTCTCGGCACTTATTTTTCCAGCTGCAATGAGCACCTTTAATATCCTCATTATGCGAAACTTTTTGGAGAGCATTCCGTCTTCACTGGTTGAGAGCGCTCGAATAGACGGCTGCTCGGAGATCAAAATTCTTTTCAAAATCATACTGCCTCTATCAACTGCTGCAATAGCAACGGTCGGATTGTTTTACATGATGGCCTCTTGGAACAGCTATTTGGAGGTCATCCTCTATATTAGTGAGCCTAAGATGCATACGTTGCAAGTTGTCTTACGCACCTTAGTTATGGAAAACTCGTTGGATTCGACCAGTACGGAGCAGACGTTATTAAAAAACATTCAATATACGACGATTGTCATAGCATTACTTCCAGTCGTGATTGTTTATCCATTCTTACAAAAATATTTCGTAAAAGGTGTATTAATTGGCTCTGTAAAGGGTTAATACAAAATAAAAATTAGAGGTGGAGCAAAATGAAAAAGGTCAAAGCTACTCTCGCAATTCTATTAACGAGCACAATGGTATTATCAGCCTGCGGTTCCAAAAGTCCAACTGACAAGCCTGCGACAGAAGGATCCGCTGAGGGAGGAAAGCTAACCTCTATCTCGCTCCTAAGCAAGGACTATTATAATAGTCCCGATGTAGCACAAATGCTGTCCGATCAGTTTAAGAGCAAAACGGGCGTTGATCTAGAAATTAAGCATGTTCCGCAAAATAACTGGGAGGATAAGGTCACTGCCTCCTTCGTTTCAGGCGACATGCCGGATATTGCCCGCTTGCCTGCTAATCCGTATCCTTTTGTCAAGCAAGACTTTCTAGTGCCTCTGGATGATTATATTAACAGTAACGAGAAGGTAAAAGCCATTATCGATGCTAATCCGAATGTCGTTGAACCATTTRAGTTTTTCGGAAAAACATACGGTATTTCTATTACGAACCAAAAGTATATGAATATGTGGCTGCGTACAGATTGGTTAACCAAGCTTGGGGTAGAGCAGCCGAAAACGATGGACGAGCTTGTCAACGTGCTGACTTTATTTCGTGACAGTGATCTAGACAACAACGGACAAAAGGATACGATTCCTCTGACCCTCTCTGCAGTGCTGAAGGATCAAGATATGTTCGCTGCTTATTTCAACACTCGCAACCAGATTTACATGAAGGATGGCAAGGCTGTTGTACCATTCCTGACGCCAGAATATAAAGAATATCTTGACTTCATGAAGAAGCTTTACAGCGAGAAGCTCATTGATCTTGAAATGCCTACAAATACGAGCTACGGCGCAGTTAGAACGAAGTTCATAAACGGTGAAGCTGGAGCCATTATTATGTGGGATGATATTTATGACTCGCTCAAGGAAGGTTTGGACAAAAACTTCAAAGGTGCAGACCTTAATTATGTGAAACCGTTCGAGGGTGCCAATGGTGTGTTCGGACTATCGTACTATGAAGCTGATTCCCCGATTGGAATTACGAGTGCAAGCAAATATCCTAAAGAAACATTTGACGCCTTCTTCACTTGGATGTTAACCGATCCAGAAGCTGTTATTTCAACTAGCCGTGGAATTGAAGGCTACCACTATGACCTAGTCGATGGCGCACTTGTTTTAAATGTCGATAACGGCGGTTTCGCTTTCCGCGGGCAATCATTCCCGCCACTAGATCGGGACTTTAAATATCCATTTGCATTTGATGATGAAACACAAACGGAATATGAGAACATTATCGAAATTGCAAAGATAGGTGAAACCTATAAAGATAAAGTAGTGACAGACCTGCCATCTAGTGAGTTTGCTCTCTATAGCAACGCTGTAGGCGATCTTAAAGCTAAAGTAACGGATCTATTCCACAATTATGTCATGGGCAAGCTTGATTACGACGGCTACGTAGCTAACTTCACGAATTATGCCAAAGAAATCGACCTTCAAGCTGTCATTGACGAAATCAATAAATAAAACGAAAGGGGAAGAGTAGCCATGTACAACCAAGCTATTCTTCCCTTCTTCTTTCTAATAACGGAGGTGCAGCATGCTAAAAGAGCTAGTGTATGAAACAACCGCATCTGGTCAAGTAAGAACGAAGCCTTTTCCAGTTCTCCCCTTAAAACAGTTTGTCCCCTTTCCACGCTATGAGCAGCGAGAGCTTTGGGCGTCAATCGATGCTCAAATCAGAAATTTAATTATAGAGCAAGCAAAACCCTACAAAAGCTTTGCCTATCCGATGCTGAAAGCTACTGATTTTATGGAATACTTCAAAAGCGGTGACCGAGCGATCTTTGAAACACCTTATTTTGCTCGCAGGCACGCTCTTTCCACCTTGACGCTTGCGGAGTGCTTTGCAGGCGACGGCACCTATTTATCGGATATCATAGATGGCATATGGTGCATCTGTGAGGAAAGCTCCTGGGTCGTTTCTGCTCATAACTTTATCTATGAGCCAGAGCCTATCAATGGTGAGCGTACACTTCCGGACATCGATATTGCTGCACTTGATATTTTTGCTAGCGAGACCGGAATGACGCTGGCGATGGTCTACTACCTTCTTAAAGACAAGCTGGATGAGATCGAACCGCTCATTAGTCGTCGAATAAAACGAGAGCTCAAACGTCGGATTATTGACCCCTTTTTGACGAGATATGATTATTGGTGGATGGGCTATAGCGACCGGCGAGATATGAATAACTGGAACCCTTGGTGCGTGGTCAACTGTTTAACCAGCATTTTACTTTGCGAGGAAGACGATGATCTTCGCAAAAGAGCGATTGTCCGTGCAATGGATATGCTGGACTATTACTTGCAAGGGATAGACGAGGACGGCGGCATCGATGAGGGAGCCACTTATTGGGGAAGATCCTGCGGTATGCTGTTAGAAGGACTAGCCC
>NZ_JBFUHJ010000163.1:0-11007 GCF_056402455.1 Paenibacillus sp. P4_A7
ACATGGAACGATTAATCGACAGGAGACAATCGGGATAATAGATGAAAACCTGCAACTGATTAAGAACAAAGCCGAAAATATTATGATTAGCGGAGGTAATGCTTATACATTGCCATATGCGAAGACGATTGTAGATGCACCACTTACGAGCAGTAAATTTAACATTGCTGCTGAAGAGATCCCCTTCTTTTCCATTGTTTTGCATGGATATGTTGACTATTCTGGAACACCTTTGAATCACGAACGTAATCAGGACAGTAAAGTTTCCTTGCTTAAAACACTTGAGACGGGGTCAAATGTATATTATCAATGGTTCTACGCACAACCTTCCGTAATTCGGGAAACGATGTTCAATGACTTGTATTCTGCTCACTACATGGATTGGTTTGAGGAAGCGATACAGCTCTATAACGAAGCGAACACGGTACTGAAGGACGTACAGGATCAAACGATTACAGGCCACCGCAAGTTAGCGGATAGCGTATACGAGACGACCTTTGAACAAGGTAAAAAAGTAATAGTAAACTACAATAAATCAGCGGTAACTGTTGAAAGTATTACTGTTGAGGCAGAGGGTTACCATGTGATCGGCGGTGGATTATGATAAAGCGTAAAATTCCGACGCTGCAGCAGAAAAAGTCTAGATTAGGCATGATATTCGTATTACCGTGGTTTCTAGGATTCGTTTTCTTATTTATAATTCCGTTGTATGAATCCTTTGTATACAGCTTAAATGAGCTAACGCTTGGAAAAGGCGGCTTCATTACCAAGTTTCAAGGGTTTTCATATTACAAGGAGTTATTTACGTCACATCCCACTTTCACTCGAACTCTGGTTGAATCAATTTCTGATCTTTTGATCAATGTGCCGTCCATCACGATTTTTAGTTTGTTCGTTGCTACGCTGATCAATCAGAAGTTTAGAGGAAGGGTATTTGCACGAGCTATTTTTTTCCTTCCTGTCATGCTTGCAGCACCCGTACTTTCACTAGAGAACAGCGCAGAGATGGCAACCATTGCTTCGAATGTGACTGGTGTATCACCTGAGGGCGGAGGCGGAGGAGTTTTATTTGTTAGCTTCGAGTTGGAGCGATTGCTGTCTGGAGCTGGTGTCGGGAGTGGGATAATATTCTTTATTACCGATTTTGTTGATCGGATTTATGAGGTTATTAGTTCATCTGGTGTGCAGATATTGATTTTCCTTGCAGCGCTCCAGTCCATATCTCCTTCTTTGTATGAAGCGGCGAAAATCGAAGGAACGACAGGCTACGAAGCGTTTTGGAAAATTACTATCCCAATGCTCAGTCCAATCATGTTGACGAACATTGTCTATACCGTTATTGATTCCTACAGCACTAATGCATTAAGCAAGATGATAACGGACACTGCGTTTGTATCACTCAATTTCAGCTTGAGCGCAGCGATGTCATGGGTGTACTTCATTATCGTGTCGCTCATTCTAGTAGTGACAATGGGACTCGTCTCACGTAAGGTGTTTTATCAAGACTAACAGGATAGGGGGGGGATACTGTGAAGCTGGCCCACCAATCAAGCATGGCAGCATGGAAAGAACGTGCAAGTAGATTCAACTTGCTCAATTGGAGTAAGCATTGGAGCTGGGTAATCGTTCGAACGATACTTGTGATCGGGTTTTGTTTTGTAATTTTGTACCCATTGTTTTTTAAACTTTCAGTGTCTTTTAAGGATCGTGTGGATTTGTATGACTCAACCGTACTTTGGATTCCTAAGCACTTCACATTGGATACGATGAAGGTTGCTTTTGCAGCACTTAGTTATCCAAAAGTATTTATGAATTCCTTTGCTATTGCAACGGTCTCGACGATCTTACAGGTCATTTCTTGCTCCTTGGCAGCATTTGGTTTTGCTAGGCTAGCCTTTAAAGGGAGCAAGTTATTATTCGGCGGCGTGCTTTTTACGATTATCGTTCCAGTACAAACCATTATGATCACGACCTATCTCAATTATCGTTACTTTGATGTTTTGGGCCTTGTCCAATTGTTCACCGGGCAGAAGGGAATTAATCTGCTAGACAGCTATTGGCCATTCATCCTTCAGTCAGCTACCGGAATGGGAATAAAGAGCGGTTTGTTTATCTTCATATTCCTTCAGTTTTTCCGAGGCCTTCCTAAGGAACTGGAAGAGGTTTCTTACATTGATGGATGCAGCGTATTTCAATCGTTTTGGCGTATTATGCTGCCTAACGCAGTTCCAGCGATGGTAACAGTCCTACTGTTCTCGTTCGTATGGCAGTGGAATGACAATTATTTCGTCTCACTTTTCCTAACATCTTCGGAAGTACTATCGACAAAGCTTCCAATTATGTGGGCTTCGTTTGGTATGACAGATCCACTATATGCTTATATGATAAAAAATGCGGGTGAGCTATTGTTTATTGCTCCGATCGTACTTTTGTACATGTTTGCACAACGATATTTCGTAGAAAGCGTAGAGCGCAGTGGATTGATAGGGTAATCTGGTCATGCAAAAGGGCTTTCCTCTAAGGTCAAAAAAACCTTTAAGGAAAGTCCTTTTGTGTTAGGATGGCAAACGAAGAAAGGGTTGAATAATTATCTATTCACACCTGATTTTTATTGGATATGAAGTCGACCGCTATAGGTGGGCTGAATATGGACATAGCCAGCAGCGCATCCTTCTAGTTTCTCGATGAAGCAGCCACTGCCTGCTGGCTAGACGGCTCAAGCTCAATATGAAAGGTGGAACATATGTTGTTGCGCTTCTTAACCTATAAGGGAAAATACAAGCTGCGCTACGAGATGATTCTCGTCAATACTTTAATCTCTATACTGCCATTTCTTCTCACTATGTCCGCTACCTATTACTTTTATATGGATAATGTGGAAAAGCGCGTTAACGAATCCGTAGACATCTTGTTTGGACAAGTAAGCGGACGGCTGGAGGAATATTTTGATTCTATCGATTATTTGACTAAAATCGCATTTTTTAACGATTCTCTCCAAAAAACGTTTATGAAAGGTGATGGAAAGTCGGTTTATGATTGGGATCAATTCATGTCTATGAAGGAAAAACTTCACCCTTATCTGGATATGAATGCTTCGGTCAAGGATATTCATCTTCTAGATATCCGCTCGGATAACCCTTTGACAAGGGGATATAGCACGGGGACCTATGCACTTAAGCCCGTTATGTATGATTATTTGAAAAATATGGATCAAAAAGAGCTCAAGTCGGGACGGCTCATTTTCTCAGGGGCATTTGCATCATACGAGGGAACATTAGATGAATATTTGGCTATTAGATATGTCCGGGCCATTGAAGGGCGAGAGTATTTGAACGGTATGTTTTTGGGTATCCTCGTACTCGACAAACAGCGAATTAATGGGATTGCGGCTGCAAGCGGGCTTACCGATAAATCCGTCATGATGATTATCGACAATTCAGGAAACGTAGTAACGTCAACGAATGAAAATTTTATATCCAATCAAAGTAAAACAGGAGAGTCATTCCGCGATGGCGCAGTGGTTCGCATCAACGACATTCCTTATTTAGTGAAGACAAGCCCGGTGCACAAGGTAGGATGGAAGCTTGTCATCTATATGGACCAGAACCATTTATATCACGAGGAGCAATTTATTAAATGGGCGGTACCTATTGTACTGGCTTTAATCATAGCAGCTGTGGTGACCGCAATGTTTGGGTTTAATCTAAAAATGACTTCGCCGATAAAGAAAATTACGGATGCCTTGCATCGTGTTGCAGCCGGAGATTTCAATGCGAGGTTGAAATTTAGCTATAAAAACGAAATAACGGCCATTGAGGATCATTTCAATTATATGACTAGCGAGGTGGATCTTCTTACGAAGAGTATTCTCCATACACAGCAGCAGGTATATGAGATGGAGCTGGAGAAAAAGCAGTTCCAACTGAGTGGTCTGCGATCACAAATCAATGCACATTTTCTGTACAACACACTTCAAGCTATTCGCGGAATGGCTGTTAATGAAGAACGGGATCGTATTCATTTATTAATCGAGCAGTTAGCGAATTACTTCCGCTATGTGACCAGGGACGAAGAATTTGTGATGCTTCGTGATGAGGTTTCGTTTGCAAATGGATATGTCGATATGGTTCGGCTGCGGTTTGGGCGCGATATTACCTTCTATAATCGACTGCCGGATAAGCTAGTGGGATCGCCCATTTTGAAAATGACGTTGCAGCCGATTACGCCGTTTCCTGAACGACGTCCAGGGCGTCCTCTTGATTATTTAAATAGACATAAGCCGTACGGTATATAGCTTCTTCAAACTGCTGAAAGAGCTTTAAGTAAGCTTTCTCATCACCCAGTTGTGCTTTTTTAACTGCATTCAACAAGCAAAGCTTGAGAATAAAGGGCATCGACCCACTGCAAGACGACTGATCTCTAGAAATAGGCTAGCAGCATCCGTATTCGTGCTTATCTTGTTATCTTCTGTAGTTTTCCATAACCAAGTATTCGCAGCTATTCAGAAAGCTCTGCAGTATTTTCCTGGTATAGGGATTGTAATGGAAGACGATGATGCTTCACAGGAAAGTTATGTACTGCAGCAGCCAGTCACCATACAAATAGACGGAGGAACCGTTGTAATAACAGGTATGATGGTTAATGAACAAATGACTTATGTGACTATGTCAGGAACTGATACATCAAGGTTTGAATCCATTAAAATAATCAATGAACAAGGGATGGAATATACGTTGAAGTCTGCCCATGCAGTTTGGGGTATCAATAAATGGGCGAGCTCCTTCTGRCTTCAAGGAAAACAGGATATTAAAGGGAACGTGAATTTGATTAAGGTAGGGAACCCAGAAATCGTCATTCCGCTAACGCTGACCAAAGCGGAAACATTTGAGAATTATCAGGCTATGGGCGAAACGTCAGCGATTAATGATGTGACCATTACGACTATTGCCAATCGAGTGGAAGACAAGGCGAGGATTTCGTTAGTTTCGCAGCATTCTAAAGAGTTTAGAATAACTGATTATGGGCTGCACGGCGTTCATAAGGATCAGAAAATAAGTGTGACAGACGAGACTGGTAAGGGTTATGAACTTGAAAGGTATGAAGGGGTTTCAGGCCCAGCGAGTGAGTTTTATTTTGGATTGTCAGCTAGGAGCGATGTGAAAAGCTATACCGTTACGATCCCTGAAATTAATGTGATTTATAATGAAAAAACGAAGATCACATTAAACATTCCTTCCGATAGAGTGATGGATGTGGATCAAACCTTCGAAATAGCAGGTTTTCCCGTTAAAATAACAAAGATAGAACGAATCGAAAATGATCAACTAAGAGTATACATGGATACGAATTATAAGGAGCATACTTCTAGAGCGCTGTATAACCTCAGGATTGATAGGATGAGTCATAGTGCTAAAGTCAATGAACAAACACAGGCGCTGGAGTATCTTCAGTTTGATATTAATCCGAAAAGTAAGAAGCTGAAATTAACGATAACAAATCCAGAAGTTGTTATAAGAGGCCCTTGGAAATTTGAATTACCCGCTGATGAGTATATTAAGAAGTGAATGGATGATAGCAACCGGAGATGAATGGTGTTAAAAAATACAATGTTAAAGGGGAAGTCATTAGGTCAATTTTAGACCTAGCGACTTCCCCTTCGTATTTAGTATATAGGGACAGCCTTAACGAGGAGGCTCGCGTAATACTCGAGGCTGCTTATCACGGAATTGATGATTGGTGGCGTGAAATAGCGGCAGAAGCATTGGTAGAGGAGGGGGAGCACATGTCAAACGACCAGCAGATGATGGGCAGATTAAATAAGGTTGTCTTCCTAAGACAGGTTCTCTACTTTACTGATTTATCACTTGAGGAGCTAGGGTTGATTGCAAGTATAGCCGAAGAACAAACCTGTATGGACGATGATAAGCTGCTGCAGCGAGGGGAGCCGAACCCAGCTATGTATGTCATCGTTGATGGTAATGTCGGCGATTGATGGTAGCCCATCAACCGTTACTGCGCAATCTCTGCTCGGAGATGTGAAGGTGCTTAAGCTGATAGGCGACGATGTATCTAGGCTTATAAGGTTGTACCCTGAGATAGGAATCGGTCTGCTTCGCGCTTCGTTCGCCCGTATTCGGTTATTGGAAGAAATGATGATGAAAATTGACTCGTAAATAAACTTAGTAAAAACAACCTATTTATAGACCATAATTGTTGCATCGGGACTGTAGATTGCATATAATATAGATTAATGTATGATAATCGATGTAAAGCTATGATGGAGATAAGTAAGCAGTGCTTTCGCACAGGGAGAAGACACCGTTGATTGAGAGTGTCTTTGTGAAATAAGGCCGCCGAAGTTCACTCCGGAGCAGACCCCTGAAACGCCGAAGCGGGTTTCCGCGAAGCGCAAGTAGGGTGTGTACGGTTCCCGCCGTTATGGGCTAGAGGAATTACAGGCTTCCAGCAGTGCAGAGGATGACATAAGTTTTGTCATCTATAGGCACCATGGCAAGGTTGTAATTCAAATTAGGGTGGTACCACGGTTCTTTCGTCCCTTTAGGGAGAGAGGGCCTTTTTTTTGTGCAAATATAGGTAAGTAATGATATGGAGGCGAAGAGGAATGAAGGAACGATTGGAAGGGCTGCGCGTCGAAGCGCTTCAAGAGCTGCAGCAAGTGGAAAACCCACAGCAGCTAAATGATTTACGTGTTAAATACTTAGGGAAAAAAGGTGCATTGACTGAGATTTTACGCGGTATGGGCGGACTCAGCGCGGAAGAGCGTCCGGTCATTGGTCAGGTTGGTAATGATGTGCGTGCGGCAATCGAGTCCGTTATCGAAGAGAAGCAATCCGCATTCCAACAAGCAGAAACCAATAACAGACTTCTTGCGGAGACGCTTGATGTAACACTGCCTGGCAAGCAATTGCCGACAGGTTCTGTTCATCCGTTGAACAAAGTGGCACAGGAGATCGAGGATATTTTTATCGGACTAGGTTATACGGTTGCGGAAGGTCCTGAGGTTGAGACCGACTACTACAACTTTGAGGCGTTGAACTTACCGAAAAACCACCCGGCTCGCGATATGCAGGATTCGTTCTACATTACGGATGATATTTTGATGCGTACACAAACGTCACCTGTACAAGTGAGAACAATGAAGGCCAAAAATGGCGAATCGCCAATTCGTGTTATTTGCCCAGGTAAAGTATACCGCCGCGATGATGACGATGCGACCCATTCGTTCCAATTTAATCAGATCGAAGGACTTGTTATCGGCAAAAACATTCGAATGAGCGATTTGAAAGGTACGCTGCTGCAGTTTGCTCAGCAAATGTTCGGCTCTCAAACACAAATTCGTCTTCGTCCAAGCTTCTTCCCATTCACTGAGCCAAGTGCTGAAGTAGATGTTAGCTGTGCGCAATGCGGAGGAAAAGGCTGTCGGATGTGCAAGCATACAGGCTGGTTGGAAATTCTCGGCTGCGGCATGGTACATCCACGCGTACTTGAAATGGGCGGCTACGATCCTGAAGAGGTAAGCGGCTTTGCATTTGGTATGGGTGTTGAGCGTATCGCGTTATTGAAATACGGCATTGACGATATTCGTCATTTCTATACGAACGATCTGCGTTTCTTAAGTCAATTTGCGAGAATGTAACAAAGAGAGAAGGGAAGAAAAACGATGAATGTATCCTATCAATGGTTAAATAAATATATCGATCTTTCTGGCTACACAGCGGAAGAGCTAGCAGAGAAGATGACACGCGGCGGTATTGAGATCGATGTCGTGGAATCCCGCAACAAGGGCGTGACTGGCGTTGTAGTCGGTTATGTGAAATCGAAAGAAAAGCATCCTGATGCGGATAAGCTGAACGTTTGCAAAGTTGACGTCGGAACGGGCGAAGAGCTTCAAATCGTCTGTGGCGCAAAAAATGTCGATGCAGGTCAGCTTGTTCCTGTAGCTGTTATTGGAGCTGCACTTCCTGGGGACTTCAAAATCAAACGCGCGAAGCTGCGTGGAGTTGAATCGCAAGGTATGATCTGTTCGGCGAAGGAGCTTGGTCTTAATGAAAAGCTGCTGCCGAAGGATCAGCAGGAAGGAATTTTGGTATTGCCTGCATCAACTACGATCGGGGCGCCAATCGGCGACGTTCTAGGTATTAATGATGAAGTGCTTGAGCTTGACCTTACTCCGAATCGTTCGGATTGTCTTAGTATGATTGGCGTTGCTTATGAAATCGGCGCTTTAACAGGACGCGAGGTTCTTTTGCCAAATGCGTCTATACCAGCCAGTACTGTGAAAACAGACGGTCTCGTATCAGTAAGTATTAGTGCGCCTGAGCTTTGCTCGCATTATTCGGCTCGTTATATTAAAGATGTTAAAATCGGTGTTTCTCCTTTGTGGCTGCAAAATAAATTGATCGCCGCTGGTGTGCGTCCAATTAATAACGTCGTAGACGTTACCAATTTCGTTATGCTTGAGTACGGCCAACCGCTGCATGCTTTCGACGCAGACCGTCTGCCAGGTGGACGAATTGATGTTCGTCTTGCTAACTCAGGCGAAACACTTGTAACTCTAGATGATCAAGAACGTAAGCTAGAGCCGCATATGCTCGTTATTACAGACGGTACTAACCCGATCGCGCTTGCGGGCGTTATGGGTGGAGCGAGCACCGAAGTAACGGACGGGACTGTTAATATCGTACTGGAGTCTGCAAAATTCGACGGCGGTACGGTTCGCAAAACATCACGTCAGCTCGGGCTGCGCTCAGAATCGAGTATCAGATTCGAGAAGGAAGTAGATCCGGCAAGAGTTATTCCTGCACTTGACCGTGCTGCTGCTCTAATTGCCGAGATAGCTGAAGGTCTAGTTACGGACGGAATCGTTGAGGTTTCTACTGGCAAGGCTCAAGCAACAAAGGTTGACCTGTCCTTAGATAAAATTAATAGCTACCTTGGAACGGATCTGTCTCGTCTTGAAGTACAGACGATTTTTGGCCGTTTGCATTTTGAATATGAGGTATCCGATAACGACGTCTTCACGGTGAACGTCCCTACTCGTCGCGGCGATATTACCCGTTCGGTTGATTTGATTGAAGAGGTTGCTCGTTTGTATGGCTACGATAACATCCCTACAACGCTTGTTCACGGAGATGTAATACCGGGTTCGCTTACGAAGCCACAGTTGATTCGTCGCGAGCTGCGCAAACGACTATCCGATGCTGGTTTGCATGAGGTTGTAAGTTATTCCTTTACTGGACCTGAGCGGACTAAGCTATTTCCGGCACTTGCGGAGAATACGAAGCCGGTACAATTGTCAATGCCAATGAGTGAGGATCGCAGCGTGCTGCGGACAACTCTTATTGCACAATTGCTGGAAACATCGGCTTATAACCGCAATCGTAAAAATGAATCCGCAGCATTTTTTGAAATCGGCAGCGTATTCCATACCGATGAGGAACAGCTTACTCGTTTGCCGCATGAGAAACACCGCTTTGCGGCGCTCTTGACAGGCAATCGTACAGAGGCGCAATGGAACGGCAAAGCGGTTCCAGTTGATTTTTATGATGCGAAGGGCATTTTGGAGACGGTATTCGCGGTGCTTGGCTTAACGTCTAGCGTAACTTACGAAGCGGCTCAGCCAGAGCATTTTCATCCAGGAAGAACGGCAGCTATTCTAATTGACGTGGGTAAAGGACCAGAAGTGATTGGTTATGTTGGCCAATTACATCCGGGCCTTCAACTCGAAGCTGACTTGGCAGATACGTATGTACTTGAAATCGGTCTAGATTTGCTTTATGAGCTAGYGGATTCGGACATTGCTTATAAGGTGCTACCGCGTTATCCGGCTATGCAGCGTGATATTGCTGTTGTCGTTGATAACGAGGTGGCASCAGCTAATCTGACAGGTACTGCTTGGAGTACTGCTGGTGAATTGCTGGAGTCCGTACGAGTATTCGATGTGTTCACAGGAGAGAAGCTGGGTGCAGGCAAGAAGAGCATAGCAATCTCACTTGTTTACCGTCATAACGAGCGTACATTGACAGATGAAGAGGTCAGTGCGGTGCATGGAAAGGTTGTTTTACAATTAGAACAATCTTTTGCAGCGGAATTACGTAAGTAGGCAGGAAACCTTCAAAGTCGCATCGAAATAGTTCCTAGTGGACTTCGATGCGACTTTTTTTAGAGGAAGATAAGAGGTATCGTCTTTATTGATATTTTGTTTATCTTTCAACGCGAAACCGCATCGTCCATGGAAATGGACATTGCGCGCTCGTTTCTACATAAATAAGAGGCGCAACTTAGATAATAGGAGGATTCGCCTTAATGGAAACAGAACAAACGGTAGTAACAGTTGATATATATGGGGTTCAATATAAGCTTAAAGGTCATACCAATGTAGAATATATGAAGCGAGTCGCCAGTTCGATCGACGAGAGCATGAAGAAGCTGGCTAAGGGCTATCCACGTCTGGATATGCCGAAGCTTGCAGTGCTTGCATCTGTTCAAGTGACAGAGGAAGTATTTCGTTTGCGACGCGATAATGCAAGACTTACGGAAGAAGAAGCTAAGCTCGTCTTAATGAGTCAGCAGCTTGAGCAAGTGATTCAGCAAGCTGCCAAGCTGCAAGAAGAGTTAAATGAAACTAAGCGAGAGTCAAATGAGCAAATTCAAGCAGCAAAGGCTGCTGCAGAAGCAGATATTGCACAGATGCTGGAGATGGCAGCAGAGCAAGCTACTGTTCAGCAGGCTGCTGCCGCAGAAGCTCTTAAGTTTCATGAGGAGCAGACGGCTGCTCTTAAGCAGCAGAATGAACAACGTGTAGCTGATTTGATTCGTGATAGAGAAGAAAAACTGACTGTGCTTGGACGTAAGAAGGATGAAAGAATAGCGGCTCTTGAGCTTGAGAAGAATGAAAAGCTGGCAGCGCTTCAATTAGAGAAAGATAAGCGTATTTCGGCTCTTGAGCTAGAGAGAGATGAGAAGTTAGCGGCACTTGAATTAGAG
>NZ_JBFUHJ010000164.1:0-10964 GCF_056402455.1 Paenibacillus sp. P4_A7
TACTCAAGCAGCTTCACAATCCAGAAACCCATATGGCCAGAAGGAAGTCTCTTAGAGGCAGAGAATATCAAACGAAACTCTCTTACGCTATCCTGGCCATTAGCAGAAGGTAGCTTAGGTTACCGGATATATAGTAATGGAGAAGCAATAGATACAGTGAGCAATACCACCCACACTTATGAAGTAACGAATCTACAAACGGATACCTTATATACGTTTAAAATAGAAGCGCAGCTCCCCAACGGTAATTGGACATCTGATGGTCCATCTACAACGATTAGGACGTCTAGTCAGTATTTGGAACGGCTTAACAAGCTGTATGCTGCATTTAGGTCTAGCGATTCGGAGGATAAACAGAATGTAAGTAAGCTGCGTGAAGAAATTATGGCGTTGGATGATTTAACCGATCATACACTGCTTGATCCAGTATGGGACAAAATTAGTGCGAAGCTGCCTGCAACCTCTGATCAAGCTCAGCTTAAGAGCAGTCTCTTTCATATTTTCAAAGCCATCGGTTCATTCCAATACGATCCACAAACCTCTGGACTGGAAGAGCTGCGAACGAATCCACTATTACTGACGATGCTGAAGGAATTTGGAGCAGCGGGCGGTGTGGAGAACATTTCGACCGATGATCTTTTATTGTTTCTATTCGGGGACGGCGAGAGCCACAAAGGCATCGAGGGCACGGTAACAGATATTCTCTCAAAAAAATCTCCAAGAGAGTTGATCCAACTGCTCGGGAACAAACAGAAGACAAAACTTATATTGATCGATGCTTTGAATCAAATGCTTGTTAAAACAGATGAGTATAAATTCAGCTTATTATTAAACCAACTAAACATTACAACTAAAGACCTAATGGCAACGGCACAAAACATTCAACAAAAGCTAATGTATGACGAACCCGCCATTAACGCGTTTATCGTCGCATATGCCCGTTCTGAAGCAACAGCAGAGGTAAAAATAACGGMCAATGGCAAGAAGCATAAATACACAATCAAACTTTTCGGCGTCGAGATTCCTTCTTTAGCTTTGAACTGGTCGAAAGTATCTGGCGACGATCATGTCATAGTGAAAAAATATGGTACCATAGAAATCTCGAATGCCACAGCAAGTGGAACAGCTGTTATCCAAGCATCCCTTGTTAATCCATACGGAGGGAATACCAAGGTAATTTTCAATAAAGAAGTAAAGTTGGTTAACGGGGGCCAGTAATAAACCCTTTACGTATAACCCTGTCGCTGGCGACGGTAGGCTGCGGGTGTCACTCCTTTCTCCTTTCGGAAAAGACGGATAAAGTAATTTAATTCATCAATGCCGACAGCAGACCCGACTTGCTTTATGGAGAGATCTGGTGAATGCTCTAGCAGCCTGCAAGCTTTTTCCATCCGAATATGGCGTAAATATTCAAGAGGATTCATTCCTGTATAGCGCTTCAGGCATCTTGTAATATAGTCACGGTTAAAATGAAACGTCTCCTCCAGTTTAAGAGGTTGCAGAGGCTCATCCGCATGCTTGCGTAAATACGCAGCTACAGAAGCAGCAAGCCTTCCGGTGGAATTTTCAATGAACGAGCCTCTGACCAAACCTTGCAGCTGAACAAGCAATCGTACAAATTCAGCTTGAAGCTGTAGAGCAGATCCGACCGTTAGACGCTTATGCAGCATCAACATCACTTCTAGAATGCTCCATATTTCTTCCAACTGGAAACATCCATACTTCGGGACATAGACTTGCTGATCGGAGGTAACGGTATCGTGATCCGTTCCTTTGCGGAGCACCATCGACCATGGAATATCATCTGATGAAACACTGATCTGGTCGGAATCATGCTTGAGATGGAGCCATATTATTTCCGTATCCTCCTCACATGGACGATACCCTTCATGTGACTTGCCCGGCTCAAGAACAAGAATATGGCCGGCTCCAACTTCGTACTCCCTTCCATCCTCCATCATATACAGACATCCTCTTCGTACAAAAAGCACATCATAAAGTCCAAATACGCGTTGAAAATGCTGCATGGAAGGCGTCCACACCGAATGTCCGATTGTGATGAGCTGCGGCAGCGGAGAAACGTTTAATTGTAAGCACTTCATCTTTTCTCYCCCCTTCTTTTCAGAGTTTAACATTCACAGTATAAATTATGTTACTTCTTTTTTAAAAATCGTTTTTATGCTATTATAGGTCGTCCATGTGACTGTGATCCGACCGGAAAACCGTTTAGACTTGAATTAAATTCCCCATTAATCAGGAGGTTTTCCATAATGAGATTCCGTCAAATCCATCTAGACTTTCATACCTCTGAGCAAATTGCAGCCATTGGTGCTAACTTCGACAAAGTTCAATTTCAGAACATGCTTAAGCTTGGGCATATCGATTCCATTACCGTCTTCGCCAAGTGTCATCACGGCTGGGCGTATCATCCTACCATTGCAAACACCCAGCATCCTCATTTATCATTCGACCTGCTTGGGGCGCAAATTGAGTCCGCTCATGAAATTGGCGTTAAGACACCGGTTTATATATCCGCAGGTCTTGATGAGAAGCTTGCCCGCATCCATCCAGAATGGCTCATAAGAAGAGCAAATGAATCAACTACTTGGGCACCTGATTTCATGACAGCTGGCTATCATCAGTTTTGCTTCAATTCACCGTATTTGGACTTGCTTGTTGCCCAAACAGAGGAAGTCGTTCAACAGTACGACGCTGACGGCATCTTCTTTGATATCGTGGGTGTGTCTGAATGCTATTGTCAGAACTGTATTAGGTCGGCCCAGGAACAAGGGATTAACCCAATGGATAAATCGGAGATGTATACGCTGTGGGAACAGACGTATGCGCGTTATACAGATCGAACCAACGCAGCTGTCCAACGTTATAAGCCGGATATAACCATATTTCATAACGGAGGTCACATCGTTCAAGGAAGAAGAGATCTAGCTTTCAGAAATCCTCAGCATCTTGAGCTTGAATCTCTCCCAACAGGCGGCTGGGGATACGATCACTTCCCATTGTCAGCGAGATATGTACAGCAGCTAGGCTTGCCTTTTCTCGGGATGACAGGCAAATTCCATCTCTCATGGGGTGAATTCGGCGGCTATAAGCACCCTAACGCACTTCGTTACGAGGCGGCACTTAGTCTGGCAAATGGTGCTCGCTGCTCAATCGGCGATCAATTGCACCCGGATGGTATGATGGACGAAGCAACTTACCGATTAATTGGTGAAGCCTATGGCGAAGTGGAGCAGAAAGAAGCTTGGTGTACGGACACTATCAATAGAGCTGATATTGCCCTGTTTAGCGTTGAAGCCGCAAGAAATGCAGCAGACGACAGTCTGCCTGGTGGACATGGCCAAGGTTCATTGGCAGATAAAGGTGCGGCACGTATGCTTCTTGAAGGCAACTACCTCTTCGATGTCGTAGATGTGGTTTCTGACTGGTCTACCTATTCTGTAGTGATATTACCTGACAAAGTTAGTATTACTCCCACTATTGCAATTAAACTGGGTGAATATGTTCGTCAGGGCGGCAAAGTGCTTGCTACCGGCGAATCAGGTCTCCACACGGATGGAACTGGCTTTGCCATAGATTGTGGAGCAAAGTGGCTCAGCTCCAATCCGTTCCAGCCAGACTATTTCGTTCCAGCAGCAGATTTCGGATATTTGGGCAAAGCGGCATTTATCATGTATGGTCAAGGCCAAAAGATTGAAGTAAGCGGCGGCGAAACGTTAGGCTTACGTGAAAACCCTTATTTTAATCGAGACGTATTTCGTTTCAGCTCCCATTGTCATACACCTGGAGACAAGCAGAGCAGAGAAGCCGCAATGACCGAAGGTCCAGAAGGTATTTATATTGGCTGGAACGTGTTCGAAGACTATGCACAAAAAGGTAGTCTAATGCTGCGCGAAATCGTACAATATGCGCTGAACAAGCTGCTTGCGGATCGTAAAACACTTGTTACTACACTTCCAGCCCAAGGAGTAACAACCATTCAAAGTCAGGATAGTGAAAACCGTCTCGTACATCATTTGCTGTATGCTTCACCGGTACGTCGCGGTGAGTCCGTTGAGATTATTGAAGACATCATCCCGCTCTATGAAATTAGCAATGAAGTACGTACAAATAAGGAAGTTAGCAGTGTGTATTTAGCACCACAACTTGAACAGCTGCCATTCGACTATAAGGATGGAGTCGTCTCGTATACGCTGCCAAAACTGCTAAGTCATCAGATGGTTGTTATCCAGTTCTAATTAGCTATTAATTCATAAAGATAGAAGCCCATTCAAATTCATAAGTCGTTGAAAATAAGCATGGATCCGTTCGTTGTCGGACGGATCCATGCTATTTTGCGTTTATTCACGAAAGCGTCTATATAACGTATGACTCGCCTAACTTATCAAAATTCTTTCGAACTCATTCTGGGCAAAAAGAATGAGGACAGAATCAGTTATTTTGCATGACAAGAAACACGATAACTGCAGCGGCACTCAAACAGAACAGCACAAAAAATGAAATTTTCCAAGGGCTGCGAGGAACAGTCCCCGATACAAGTCCTGTCTGACCGTTTACCATATAGCGATAAGGCTTGTTGCGATACGAATAGTTGGCGTTCCATAAAGGAAGTAAAATATGCTTATAGGTGTTGTTGTCATACTGGGTTCGAATATGAAGCGCCCGCACTTCGTCCCCGCCAATCTTATGAATGATGTCGCTGCGAACCGCTGCGTCAATTTCCTGTCCTGCTAGACGCCATCCGTCTTTGCGCGAGACCGAATATCTCTCCGCCGTATAACCGCTCAAGTATTCCGGTTTATACTCTTTTAGCTGCTTCAGATTGAAATTGCCGAGCTTCTCGAGTATATCTCCATCATACCTGGCGGAAGCTGGAATAAGAATATCATCAAAAAATCTATCATGCCCACCGCCTACGTTACGCCATACTGTATACCTCACCTGTGTGGTATAGGTTTCCGTTTTTCCATTTACGACACGAGTTTTGGTTTCCGTTCTATAGTGGTAATCTCCTCTTTGCGCCGTATAGACGGAAGCCGTCTGCGAATCAAATGTCCAATAAGGAATGTAAATGCCAGTTAGACGAGACACGATATTCCCTTTTTTGAATGCATTCGGAACGAACCAACGCTTCTTTCTCCACAGCTTAAAGGAATTAGCAGCCTGATCCATAGATATAAGAAAGGGAATAATCGTTTCCGGTCGAATGCTCGCAGTATCTTCTTGTCTAAGCACCTTTGGCGATCCGCAAAAAGCACATAAAGTAGATGTTTCCAGCTCAGGGATAACACTCTCCCCTCCACAGTTCTCGCAATGGATCGTCTGCTTGCGAAAGCCCCAATCAGTCATAGCTCCAAGATCGGCATCTGAATCGGTGTCGGACAAATTAAGAGCATACTCGATCGGACGCTGCTTGGAATCTTCGATTGATTCCTCTTTGCCACAATATTGGCATTTCAGGTTCTGTCCCTCGGAATAAAAAAACATTTGACCGCCACAGCCCGAGCAAGGGAATGTAATAGGTGTCTTTTGCGCTGATGACTCCATCGTCATCCCCTATACCTTAGTGCCGCAGCTTGAGCAGAACTTCGCATTTTCCGCTAGAGGCACGCCGCATTCTGAGCAAAAACGTTTTCCAGCATTTGAATTCGAACCCTTATCATTCGCACGGTCTCCGCTTTCCGTTTGTGACTCGGCAGGCTTATTCATCATTTGGCTCATCATCTGTCCCATCGCCATGCCAGCACCAAGACCTACACCCGTGCCAGCCTCACCTGAGCCTTGATTATTGGCCGCTTCGCGGATAGCTTCTGCAGTTTGATATTTCATATATTGATCCAAATTACCTGCAATGTTCATGGATGACTTACGGTCAATCATCTGCTCAACCTCAGGCGGAACCGATAGGTTCTCAACCATCAGCGACGTCAAGGAAAGGCCCATCGCATGTAAATGAGGCTGCAGACGTTCTCTAGCACTGGCGCTTAATTCCTCGTAGGAGGAAGCGAGATCCATCACGGGAATTTTTGATTCACCGATGAGGTCGCTTATGCCAGTAACAATGATGGATTTTAATTGATCAGCTATTTGATCAGATTTAAATTCGCTGCGTGTTCCAAATAGTTCTTTGAGGAACAGATCAGGCTGTCCTACTCGTATCGAATAGGTTCCGAAGCCCTTGAGGCGAACAACTCCAAATTCAGCATCGCGCAAAATGAAAGGGTTAGTCGTACCCCATCTTAAATTTGTAAAATTTGTCATACTAACAAAGTAAACATCCGCCTTGAAAGGTGAGTTGAACGCATGCGGCCATGCTTTCAGCGCAGTCAAAAGAGGCATATTTTGCGTGCTTAATGTAAAGGTTCCAGGCCCATATATGTCGGCGATTTTACCCTCATTTACGAATATAGCCACTTGCGATTCACGTACAATCAGTTTGGCGCCCATCTTAATGGCATTATCATAAACCGGAAAACGATATACCATTGAGCCCGTATCGTCCAGCCATTCAATGACCTCAATAAATTGACCTCTTAGAAAAGAAAATAATCCCATTTGTCAGCCTCCAATATAAGCTTCTTATCATCAATTGTTCCTTCATTATACTAAAATTCGAAGATGTCGGGTACCCGATGTCTAAACATTGGAATTGGCTCCCCCGCCGCATCACCATACTCGCATTCACATACCTCACTTACTTCCTCTTCAACACACTCGCATTCGCATACCTCGCTTGCTTTCTCTTCAACACGCTCGCATTATAGCATTTTGAGGTAATCCACTATAATAGTGAGTCTATCCTCACTGTTTCACTGGTTGAGTAAGTAGGAATTAAACAAACAATGAAGTAAACCTCATTCCCCATGAACAAAAACTCATGGGGAGTGAGGTTTACTTCACAATCACATTGATGTAGTCGTTATACCATCAATTTAATGAGATTTACCTCACTAATTAGTGATCCACTTCAGTAACTTCGACATCTCTCAGTTTTTCAGTTTTCACAGTAACTTCTCCCCTCTCAAGTTTTAAGTTTAATGACTATCTTCAACAACTTTCAGATGTATGTTCGAACTCCCAATATCAGCTGAAACTTCATATCTAGCACTAAGGCTCAAAATGTAGAGAAAACTAATTAATTTGTTCGTATGGATCTAAGAAATGTTAACGGACATCAGATACGGAGATACACCTTTTTCGATACTGATAGCGATCGCCAAGATTTCATCTATTTCATTTGTTTGGAATTGACATTACATATGATTAAAATATAGCTATCACCCTGGAGGGGTAATATGGAAGAAATGTGGCATAGGCATCTAGGTGTTCTCGACTATGTAATCCCCTATAAGCTAGAAAAACGTGGTACAACCCATATTCATCATATTGCCATATACTACGAAGTTGAGTATTTAAGTGGAGATCTGGCATCCTTCATCGATATGCAAAACAATGATTCCATTGGAGCGGAGTTTATAGATATCATCCATTTATGTCCTGAAAATAGTTCTCCGTTAGTTATGCAAGCTCTTGCCTGGCTAAAAGATAAAAATAATTATAATCCCCTCGAAGTAGCTAGGTTAGATAATTGGATTGTTAAGCAATAACTACAAAAAAGATAGCGAAAAATGAGGCCACTGAAAAAGTCCGAAATCTATAACGGGATACGCTTCCTCAAAAAAATTAAGGAAGCGTATCCTGTTTTTAGATTTTGGACTGCAAAAAAATATAATAAAAACGAGCCTCTAGAATCGCTTCTAAGGCTCGTTCTGCGTATCAGGAGTCATATTTGACCCCCTTAAATTCATGAGTTTTCCAAAAACACTACTTTTTCAGTGGCCTCGCATTTAGCAGTTGCCTCTTTTTTTTTTGTATATTTTAAATCATAAGTGTATCGGTGACCACTTTACCCACTTGTGAAAATAGGCATGGCGCTCTCCCAGCTGAGCCATCAGATCGTATTAGCGAAAATTAATAATATATCAGGATTCAATATTGAAGTTAATGGTAATTTTTCTAAAAGTTAAGCAACAATTTAACAACGAGTTGCGTTTAATAAGTGATGCAGTAAATTATAGAAGAGGTGATTGTATGAAGAAGAGACCGATATTTATAATGACTTTAGTTGCCATGATGTTTTTGACACTTGGTCAAACAGCGTGGGCATTTAAAGATGTTAACAATGATCCAAATGCTCAAAAAATTGCTGAACTAAAAAAGTTAGGGATAATTAGCGGCAATACGATAAATGATACATTCGATCCACAAGGAAAACTTACCTATGCGGCTGGCATTTCCTTGATCGTACGCGGATTGGATATCAACATTGACCATATTCGCTTCAAAAAAAAACCAGAAGCAAGTGACTATTTCACTAACATAAAGGATGATGCTTGGTATTCGGAAGCCTTCATTATTGCGAACTTAAACGGACTTGATATTCCAAAAACAGTAAAAGCGGACGATACGATGACTCGCGAGCAGTTCGCTCACCACTTATTTCAAGCCATAATCAAGAAAGGCGACTATGCCTATATTGAAATCTTCATGCTTCTCGAAGACGAGAAGGATGTTAAAAAAGAGTATATGGACAGCATTCAAAAGCTGCTCATCAGCAAAATTGTCCAGCTAGACAGTTCGAACAAGTTTTATCCGAAGCAAGCCATTACACGCAGTGAAACAGCTGGATGGCTTTATGACGCCATTAAATTTGTAAAGGAGACCACTCCTATTCCTGACAAACCTGAACAACCAACTCTTGATTTAAAACTATCTGTGTCACCAGTAAATGCTGATGTGAACAAAGTTACTATCAGTACACAAGTGGGTCATCCTGGTTATAGGATTCGTATCACTTCTATAGGTTTCGAGGGGGATCAAGCCATTATCTATGTTGAAACGACACTGCCTGATCCAGATAAAATGTATCCTCAAGTCATTACGGACGTTCAAGTTTCTACCTACGTAGATGCTAATTACAAACCAGTGCTCCCAGGATCAATCGATTCAAGCAACACAGGATCCAGCACCGGCATCATCGCTGAATAGAGCACAAAGGCTTCTCCACTTGTCTGATGACTTAATCAGATAGAGGAGAAGCCTTTTTTATTCCTATCGGGACACTTCTAACTGAGGGATGCTCCAATCTATAACCGATCTCCCAACGCTCTCAAGATATGTATTCGCACGAGAGAAAGGTTTGCTGCCAAAGAAGCCACTTCTCACTGCAAACGGGCTCGGATGCGGCGAGGCAATGATATGATGCTTATCCGCATCAATGTTAGCTGCTTTCGCTTAAGCACGCTTTCCCCAAAGCATAAATACGACAGGCCCGTTGCGCTCATTTAATGTAGATATAATCCGATCCGTAAATTGCTCCCAACCAATCCCTTGATGCGAGTTAGGCGCCCCCACCGTCCTATATGTAAATTAAAAAAGGACATTGCAATTCAGGAGGCTACTGAAAAAGTCCAAAATCTAAAAACAGGATGAGGAAGCGTATCCTGTTTTCTTGTATAATTAAACTATCAATTTCAGGTGGTGTCGCGGATGATCTCTAACCAGCAAACCCTTAATCTCAGTCCTTTATGGCCATTTACGATATAGTCGTGCCTAAAGATGCTGCGTTAAATTAATGATCTCGTAGATTTTTCGTTTGTTCATGAAGAATTACAGAATAAATATTGCTCCGACAATGGTCGTCATGCAGTGCCTCCGATTCGTATGTTCAAATATTTATTACTGAAATCGATCTTCGATCTGTCATATGTGGATGTCGTAGAGCGTTCCAAATATGACATGTCTCTCAAATACTACTTAGATATGGCGCCAGAAGATGAGGTCATCGACCCCAGTTCACTAACAAAGTTTCGCAAACTTCCTTGAAAGATGTCAACCTACTCGATATGCTCATTCAAATGACCGTGGAAATCGCATTGGAAAAAGAAATCATAAAAAGCAGCGCAATTATTGTGGATGCTACACATACGAATGCCCGATTTAATCAACAATCACTAAAAGAAATATTAATGGAAAAGTCTAAGTTGCTACGAAAAGCAGTTTACCAGATTGATGAAAAATGAAGGATAAATTCCCGCCAAAAACAACGACGAGTGAATTAGAAGATGAACTGGACTATTGCCAGAAAGTTATAGATGCCGTGGAAAAAGAGGAAGCAATCCGTGAATATCCAAAGGTAAATGAGAAACTGAACTACTTGAAAGAAATCGTAGAGGATCACCAGGATCACCTTCAACTCTTCAATGATCCAGATGCACGTGTGGGTCATAAAACAGCGGACTCCTCATTTTTTTGGCTATAAAACACATACTGCAATGAATGAAGAACGTATTATTACAGCTGCGGTCATTACTACAGGTGAAAAAATGATGGGAAACAACTCCAAACCTTAATTCAAAAAAGTCGCGAAACAGGCATGGAAATCAATACGGTTATTGGAGACTAAGCTTACTCTGAGAAAGAGAATATTAAGTACGCCAAAGAAAATGAATTAGAGTTAGTGTCTAAATTAAACCCCTTGATTACACAAGGAGCACGTAAAAAAGAAGATGAATTTGAGTTTAATAAAGATGCAGGAATGTACGTTTGTAAAGCTGGGCATATGGCAATTCACAGAGCTCGACAAGGAAGAAAAATGTAGGCGATAACCAAGTAGACATGTATTACTTTGATACCGATAAATGTAAGCAATGTCCTTTTAAAGAAGGATGTTATAAAGAAGGAGCGAAAATTAATAAAGTATTCAGTAAGCATCAAATCAATAGAACATAGCGAGCAGAAGGCTTTTCAAGAAAGTGAATATTTCCAAGAAAAGGCGAAAGAACGCTATAAAATTGAAGCGAAGAATAGTGAATTAAAACACAGACACGGGTATGATGTGGTATCTACCTCGGGTCTCATCGGCATGCACATGAAAGGGGCAATGA
>NZ_JBFUHJ010000165.1:0-10891 GCF_056402455.1 Paenibacillus sp. P4_A7
AGGTGAAAGTGGTAAATGGGGAGGATTACTCAGTGGTATTAAACCGATTGGGAGTGCTGACGGATGAAGTGTCGGATAATTTCGAAGAGGCTTTGGACTGGGCAGCCGAGCAAGGCTTGAAGCATGTTGAAGTTCGGGTGATTAACGGTCAAAATGTTGCTGACCTGAATGACGATCAGCTGCGCGAGGTTCGTCGGCAGGTTGAGGGGCGTCAATTGTTCATTTCCGCTATTGCATCGCCCTTATTTAAATGTAAACTTGATCCTTCAAGATCGGTTGCGGCAGGAGACACTTTTGGTCAAGAGGAAGAAAGCGTAGAAACGCATTTAGCAAAGCTGGATCGAGTCATTGAGATTGCAAAGCTGCTGGGTACCACACGGATTCGTATTTTTTCATTTTGGAGGGAAGCGAATCCTGCCTTATATCAGGATGATATAATCCGTCATTTACAGAAAGCTGCAAAAGTAGCAGAAGGACAAGGGGCCCTTCTCCTGTTGGAAAATGAGCCTGCCTGCAATGGAGGAAATGCGGAGGAAGTAGCGGATCTCGTCCATGGAATTGCATCCCCAGCTGTTAGAAGCTTGTGGGATCCAGGCAATGAAGCATATGCCGGTCGCGAGGCGTTTCCAGCAGGTTACGCTTCTATAAAAGATATACTTGCTCATGTTCATCTTAAAGATGCTTACATTCGTGAAGACGGAACAGCTCGTTGTGTGCCGCTTGGATCAGGCAACGTAGCAGTGATTGCGCAACTTAAGGCACTATTGTCGGATGGATACGACGGACTTTTCACTATTGAAACTCATTTTATTCCTGATGGTGGGAGCCGAATGACTGGTACTCGTATGACGCTGGATTCATTGCGTGTCCTGCTGAGAGAGGTAGAGGCAGAATGAAGACGTGGAATTTCGGCATCATAGGATGCGGCTCGGTTGCAGACTTTCATACGGAAGCTGTTCGCCAGATCGACGGTGCAAGTCTGAGGGTCGTTTCCAGTCGCAGTGAAACCAAAGCCAGGGCGGTAGCGGAGCGGGAAAACTGTGAGTGGACAACCGATTATCAACAATTAATAATCCGTAAGGATGTCGATATCGTCTGTGTATTAACATCAAGCGGAAGTCACGCTAGCATTGGGCTGGATGTGTTGAACGCTGGTAAGCACTTAGTGATTGAAAAACCGATTGCTATGAATACTCATGATGCATCCGAGCTTGTTCGAACGGCGAAGGAACGCGGGGTTACCTTCTCCGTTATGTCCCAGCGGCGTTTTGAATCTCAGCATCAAGCGGTTAAACGTGCGCTGGAGGAGGGTGCGCTAGGCAAGCTTCTTTTGGCAGAGGTGTCTCTTCCTTTTTTTCGAACACAGGCTTATTACGATAGTGCGGATTGGCGGGGTACGATCGCAGAAGACGGCGGTGCTCTCATGAATCAAGGCATTCATAGTTTAGATCTCCTACTTTGGTTTGCAGGGGAAGTACATACTGTTTTTGGGAAAATAGCTACTCAAACGCATGTAATGGAAGCGGAAGATTTGGGACTGGCGATCGTACAGTTTAAAAATGGTGCTTTAGGAACTATTATGGCTTCGACCAGCATTCAGCCAGGCTTTGCCGCAGCTATTAATTTGTATGGGGAACATGGCACGATTAAGCTGGAGGGCTCTTCGATCCTACATTGGTCGGTACCGGGTGTGAATAAGCCGAATTGGATCCATTCGGACACGTATGGTGGAGTGGTAGACCCCCGAAGCATTGCTTCCACCTTTCATCAAAGCCAGCTTATTGATGTGATATCCTCGATCGAAATGGGGATTGAGCCATTGGTAACCGGCGAGGATGGATTGCGGGCTGTAAAGTTGGTTGAGGCCATTTATGAAAGTGCGGCTACAGGCATGCAGCTTAGCATGAGTTAAGCATTCAAGGGTGATTAATTTCTATAGACAACTGAGCTATATCGGGAGGAGCAAGCATATGAGTGATCCCTATTCAGTCGTAACGTTAAACGTTGATCTCTTGAAGGTTTCCRTCTATAAAGATCGACTTTCACTTGGTGCCGCTGTCGGTGCTGACGTAGCGGCTAAGATTAAGGAACTGCTAACGCTAAAACACAACATTCGGATTATATTTGCGGCAGCTCCTTCTCAAAATGAGCTGCTGAATAGTCTCGCTATGGATAGTGCTATAGATTGGTCTCGCATTACGGTATTCCATATGGATGAGTACATCGGCTTACCGAGTGATGCCACGCAAAAATTCAGCCGTTTTTTATGTGAACGACTGTTTGACCGAGTTAAGCCGGGTACTGTGCACCTGATCAACAGCTCCAACACAATTGAAGACGAATGCAAACGATATGGCAATCTATTAAAGGAAGCGCCTATAGATATTGTCTGTCTAGGTATCGGGGAAAATGGTCATATTGCCTTTAACGATCCACCTGTAGCGGATTTTAATGACCCGCAGCTGATCAAAGCGGTGGAATTGGACGATGCATGCCGCCAGCAGCAGGTCAACGACGGCTGCTTCACTTCATTTGAGGCTGTTCCGCAATATGCGCTGACGCTAACGATTCCAGCTCTGCTATCGGGAGCTCATCTATACTGTTCAGTACCAGGACCTACGAAACGTAAAGCAGTTCACCGTACGCTGAATGGTTCGATTTCCACGGAATGTCCGTCTACCATTTTGCGTAAGCATCCGGATTGTACGTTATACGTGGATCAAGACTCCTATGGGGAATTATGAGATGAACATTAAGGCGATTCATTACGCTACAGGAGAGCCGGTTTTGGTACGAATGGGGCAGGGGATCATTACAGAAATCGAATCCTTTCAAATAGAGGACAATGAAATGTCTAACCTGCCTTTTATTGCTCCGGGCTTGATCGATTTGCAGATTAACGGATTTGGCGGGTATGATTTCAATCAATTACCGATTGAGGAAAAAACGATTAAAGAAGTCATTCGTAAGCTCTGGCAAGAAGGAGTAACCACCTGCTACCCGACCGTCATCACGAACAGTACTGAAGCGATAGAGGAAGCTCTGAAGACGATAGCTAGGGTGTGTGAGCAGGATCCAGAAGTAGCTCGCGGGATTGCAGGTATTCACCTGGAGGGTCCGTTCATCTCACCAGAGGACGGTGTGCGAGGCGCACACAGCCTTGACTATGTAAGGGCGCCGGATTGGGAACTGTTTCGCCGCTGGCAGGAAGCTGCAGACGGAAGAATCCGAATCGTGACTTTATCGCCAGAATGGCCGGAAAGTACACGTTTCATTGAGAAATGTACGGAGAGCGGAGTGACGGTATCGATCGGGCATACAGCGGCGACGCCTGAACAAATTCGGGAAGCAGTTGAAGCTGGCGCCCGGATGTCCACTCATCTGGGCAACGGTGCTCATCTGACGCTTCCTCGTCATCCCAATTATATATGGGAGCAGCTAGCCCAAGATCAGTTGTGGAGCTGTGTAATCGCTGATGGCTTCCACTTGCCGGATCAAGTACTAAAGGTAGTGCTTAAGGTAAAAKGGACACAAGCGATGTTAGTCAGCGATGCGGTGTCCTTATGCGGCTTGGCAGCTGGTTCTTACACAACGCATATCGGCGGGCAAGTGGTATTAACACCTGAGGGCAGGCTTCATCTAGAGGGCAATGAACGACTATTAGCCGGTTCGGCGCAAATGCTGCTAAGAGGGATTGAACACTTAACCAATCGAGGGATCGCGGAATTGAAAGAAGCTTGGGATATGTCGTCTATTAGGCCAGCTGCCTTAATGCAGCTGCCGGCGGCTGCCGGTTTGGCTCCTGGCGCACCCGCTGATCTCGTTCTATTCCGCAAGGCCCAGAATCGCATTCGACTAGAGCAAACGTATAAATGCGGAAAATTAGTATTTATGAATAGAGAGCATAGGATATGGGAGGGACAACCATGAAATTTGCGGCTTTTAGTGGAGTATTTATCGATCACAGTATTCAAGAAGCGATGCAATTGACAAAACGTCTAGGCTTGGACGGTATTGAGATTGCCGTTCGCGAGCCTCACCTTTCGCCAACAACGAGCGTGCCGCGATTGAAAGAAATGAAATCCATAGCAGATAGCCTAGATTTGGAGATTCCAGTTTTGGCGGGTTACATGGGGGGATTTTCCACAGCAAGCGATAAAGAAGCTGGGCTTGCATTGGATGAATTCAAGCGCATGCTCCCCATTGCCGGAGAGTTGGGTTCTACGATGATACGCGTTTCACCCGGAGGCCCGAATGCCTTTCTTGCTCATGACTACCACTATGCGAAAGCAGCTAATTGGTTAAATCGCTGCGCAGTGGAAGCAAAAGCATGTAACATTCGCATTGTCTTGGAAATCCACAATGAGTCGCTAATAGAGACAGTGGAAAGCAGCTTGCGCTTGCTCAACATGCTAGAGTACGATAATGTTGGTATGATTCATGACGCAGGGAATATGTATATTACGGATACCGACTATGGTCCTGATTCTATCTATAAACTGGGCAAGCATCTATTCCATGTGCATGTCAAAGATGAGCTGCGGGTAAAGGAAGCTGGTGAACCGGGTACATTTGTCAACTTGACGCACCGTGGTGAGGAAAGCTTCTTGCAATGTCGCCTTGGTGAAGGTGAAGCCGATCATAAGCCCTTGTTCAACACTCTCGTTGAAACAGGTTATAAGGACTGGGTTACTTTGGAATGCCATGCGCCATTTCCTGCATACGAACGTTTGGATCATGATTTTAACGTAGTGAAAAAACTAGCAAATTGAAATTAATTCAGATAGGCTAGATTTCAAGATTTTCTTGCGACTGGTGGTACTGTCATGGAGAGGCTTTTTTATCAAAGCAAGGATCAGCTGAGCAGAGATTTTCCTTTTAAAATCATACGTTATACCAGCAATGCTCTCAAGCAGCCTTTGCATATTCATGAATATATCCAGATTGCCTATGTGCTTCGAGGGGTATGCAATCATCAATTGCGCGGCAAGTCATTGACCGTGAGTAGGGGCGATATATTCATTATTTCTCCTGGAATTGAACACAGCTTTAGTGCTATCGAAGATAAAGCATATGAAATCGTACTTCTTGATTTCATGCCTTTTCTGGTTAGTGAACAGCTGCAGCCTTTTTCCGAAACTATTCATCCTTTTTTACAACAATCAGAGGTTGAAGCTACTTCTTCTCTGTACCAGCCTTGGCTGCATATAAGTAAGAACAAGCAGATGCTCGTAGAGCAGCTCCTTCAGGATACTCAGGATGAGTTTGAGTATCGTGAAGTCGGATATGAATATTCAGTCCGCATTAATTTGATTAAGCTGTTGATCTTAATAGATCGTGAATACCGCAAAACGATGAGAAAACCTAAAAGACAGCCTGCCCTCGCGGATCAACATCCAGTCGATGAGGTAAAGCGATATATCTATCATAATTACAGCCAGGATATCCCGCTAGAGCATGGAGCCCTTATCGCTAATATGGCACCTGCTTATTTTAGTCATATGTTCAAAAAAGAGACTGGACAGACGTTTGTCGATTTTATAAATGAAGTTCGTATCGAACAAGCCATGGAACTTATTCGACGTGATTCTCATACGATCACACAAATTGGCTTTCAGGTGGGCTTCCATCATCTTAGTCATTTTATTCGAACCTTTAAGAAACGAACTGGAATAACGCCTACTGAATATAAGAAAACATTTGGAAATACACCATAAATCCAAAAGAAGAGAGAGGTCACAACAAATGACTCAAAAAGCATTGAAGGTCGGAATTATCGGACAAGGGAGAAGTGGGCGTGACATTCACGGCAACCTACTAGCTCAAATATCCGAATATTATAAAATCGCCGCAGTTGCTGACTCAATTCCCGAGCGTCGGGAACTCGCTATAAAGGAGTATGGCTGCAAGGCATATGCTACGTGGGAGGAGATGGTTGAAAGCGAGACACTCGATCTAGTCATCAACGCATCTCCGAGCCATCAGCATTTTTCTATATCACTGGATTTATTGAATCGCGGACTTCACGTTCTTTGTGAAAAGCCACTTGCCAAAACAGCGGAGGAAGTAGATCAATTAATTGAGGCTTCAGAGAGATCCGGCAAAATATTGGCGGTATTTCAGCAATCTCGTTATCAGCCAGCATTCGTCCAAATTCGTAAAGTGATTGAGTCCGGTGTGCTCGGACGAATTGTTCAGGTCAATTTCACACTTAACGGCTTCGCAAGGCGCTGGGATTGGCAGACGCTGCAAAGCAATAACGGCGGCAGCTTAATGAATACGGGCCCGCATCCTGTAGACCAAGCGCTGCAGCTATTTGGAACGGATGAAACGCCTGAAATTACATGTATCATGGATCGCGCAAATACGTTCGGTGATGCGGAAGATTATGTGAAGCTGATCATGAGAGGACAGGGTCGTCCGACGATTGACCTTGAAATCTCTTCCTGCTGCGCTTATGGCCGTGAGCAATTTAATATTCAAGGAACGAATGGCGGAATCCACGGTTCCGGGGAGAAGTTGGAATGGAAATATTTCAATCCCAAGGAAGCACCAGAACAGCAATTAATGAAAGAGCCGCTTTTCGACAAACAAGGATTGCCGGCATATTGCAGCGAATCGTTAAGCTGGCATGAAGACAGCTGGAGCCTATCAATTCCCGGTGGTAAATCATCGCTGAATCATATGACTGAGCAATTATATATGATGTTATATCGAACGATACAAGAAGGGGCCGCTTTGGAAATTACACCACAGCAGGTACGTCAGCAAATGCTGGTCATGGAAGAATGCCGCCGTCAAAATCCACATATCTATTCAGAATAAATTCTATTTAATGTATGACGTAAAATGGAAATTAAAGATTGCCTCGAGCAGATTTAGGTCTGCAGGGGCAATCTTTTTCTTCAAGTTTATATAGATGAACCAATGAAAAGTATTGACCTGTTCTCATTAAAGAACTAAAATAGGTATATCGTCTGTTATAACGTCTGACGATCGATACATACTGGTCTACTTTTAGGAAGGGATCTAAACTGGCCGAAGGAGAATATTATGATTGGAGAACGGATTAAATGTTTACGGGAACAAAAAGGCTATTCGATAACGAAGCTTGCTGATCTTGCAGGTGTTTCCAAGTCATACTTAAGCTATATCGAACGTAATGTACAGAATAACCCCTCTCTTCAGGTCATTGCAAAAATCGCAGCACACTTAGACTCTAACATTGAATATTTGCTTGGAGAGGAACTGTTACCAAAGCCTCGAACGGATGAGATTATGGATGAGGAATGGAAATCCATTATTAATAATGCCGTAGAGGAAGGGATGAGCAAAGGGGATTTCCAAGTACTCAAGGATTTGGTTCGTTCGAATAAGTGGAGGGAAAATAAGCCAGAGGTAAACGTCCACAATAACAGTAGAAAGAAGACATCCAATATTATTATTCTCCATATCGATAATTAAGTAAGAGAACAACCAAGTTAATTTTTTTTGTTGACATGTTCTTTATTAAGAACTACTATTGATATAGTGTTCACTATATGAAACGTAATGGGCAGGTGTATCAATGAAAGAAATACCTATTGAAGGCAAAGCAGCTGTACAGAAGGAAAAAGAAATAAATCTTAAAGCACTTTATGTAGTGCTGCGAAAACGTTTTTGGATGATCCTACTCATTACTATTGTATTCACAGTAGTAGGCGGTATGTATAATTCGAGACCAGAGACACCTGTTTATACGGCTTCATCACGTATGATTATTGCTGCAAGTCAGGATATGATGTCTACGGTTCGGGCCTTGTTTCGAGAGCCTATTGTCTTGGAGAAAGTCATTGAAGAGCTTGATCTTGATCAATCTGTAGGTGGGCTGAGAAGCCAAATTAGAGTGGCGAACGTAGATGCTTCACTTATAACGGTCGTTTCGGTTGTAGATTCGAATCCAGAGCGTGCGGCAGATATCGCTAATGAAAGCTTTAATATTTACAAGCAGGTAGCTGCTGAAACGCTGAATATCACGAGCATTAGACTACTCTCGGAAGCAATACCTAATCCGAACCCGATTAATGAAAAAACGAATACGTTGGTGTACGTAGCTTTCCTTATGGGTCTATTCATTGGTGTAGCTTTAACCTTCCTATTGGATTCCTTGGATGATTCGATTAGGTCTGAACGAGAGATTGAGCAGATGTTAGGTTTAACAGTATTAGGACATGTATCAGTAATGAAGAAGAAGGATTTAGCAAAGCATTCCAAAAAACAGAAAAGTGTCATGGTTAGGGGGGAAGTAATTGGTTCGTGAACGGCAAAAGAAGGCTAAGCCATTCGTTAGAAGAAGCTTGCTCACGTTTCTTAGTCCTTATAGTACCATCGCAGAGCAATATCGGACGATACGAAACAATATACAATATGCAGTTGAAGGTAATAATATCCAGTCATTGCTAATCACCTCCCCTTCAGGTGGCGAAGGCAAATCGACTACTGTCGTTAATTTGGCAGCTAGTATGGCGCAACGCGGAGACAGAGTATTGATTATTGATGCAAATCTTAGAGACCCTAACTTACACAAGCAGTTTAATACGCAAATATCTCCAGGCTTGTCGAATATACTAGCTAAACAGCAGCCGATCGAGGATACGATCCAGCCTACAGAAATTGAAGGGCTTGATATTTTACCTAGCGGTCAGCGTCTGAATCACTCAACGGAGCAGCTTGATTCTGTAGCCATGCTTGAGGTATTGGATTATGCGAAGGGACAATACGATATCGTGTTGGTGGATTGCCCATCCGTTCTTGATGTGCCGGATACTTGTGCTTTAGCAAGCATTTGTGATGGGGTTGTTCTATTGGTGAAAAAAGGAAAGACTAAGCTTAGTTTAGCAGAAGAAGCAAAACGCTCACTGGAGTTTGCTAAAGCGAATATTGTCGGTGTTGTTCTAAATCAGAAAAGCGGATAAGCCAAAAAGCGAGTCCTCTCTTTTTTTTGGAGGGTTGTTCTTTATTAAGTACAGCAAGTAGAAAAAATAACTTATCTGGTTCGGTAATGTCTCCTAACCGTTATCAATGGAGGCACTCGATCATGCTGTGGGTTGGTAAAAACCTTAGACGCTAGTCGTCAAGAGTGTGGTGTGAGGACGGGTTAAATGCCCGCGGCTCTGCATTAGAGTATTTAACTATACGGTTTTTAAATTAGCTTTTGCCATAGAAATTGGTAAAAGCCGTTTAGGCATGATAAAAAACCCTGCAGTTAAAGACTCTAATGAGGTGTCTTGTTAATCCTCTGATTAACGTATTGTATTTGACGGAAAGGGTGAAATGGATTTGAATTTTCGACAAAGGTTATCCTTATTAATTTTTCTGGATTCGTTTATCGTGTTAACAGCTATTTTCTTTAGTAGGTTTTTGCTGAGTGCATCTCTTCATGTTGTAACTGTCCCGCTTGTTATTAGCTCACTTACTTTACTGCTTAGTCATCATTTTTTCTCTTTGTATTTCAAGCTATATAAGAAAGCTTGGGAGTATGCGAGTATCGGAGAGTTGTTAATTATTACAAAGGCCGTAACTTTCTCGATCATTACGGCTGCTATAATTCAGCAGATCGTTGTGCAAGATGTATATTTCCGTCTTTTGGCTGTGACTTGGATGATTCACATGCTCTTAATTGGCGGTTCAAGGCTTTCTTGGCGAATATTCCGAGGTAGCTATAATAAGTATTCCGGCAAGCGTAAGCAAACTTTAATTGTAGGTGCTGGGTCTGCAGGGACAATGGTAGCCAGGCAGCTATTCAGTAATGGTGATACAGAGCTAATTCCTACTGCATTTATTGATGATGATGTCAAAAAACAACATTTAGATATTATGGGCATTCCAGTAGTCGGAGGTGTGTCATCCATATCAGAGGCCGCAATAAAATATGACATTGATAACATTGTCATCGCTATTCCATCCTTGGATAAGAAGCAGCTGAACACGATCTTTACGGAATGCGCCAAGACGACTGCAAAGACACAAATCATTCCTATGCTGGAGGATTTAGCGACAGGGAAGATTTCAGTCAGTCACTTTCGTGATGTGCAGGTAGAGGATTTACTGGGACGTGAGCCAGTGGAGCTCGATATTGAGAGCATATCGGGCTACGTCACACAAAAGGTTGTTATGGTTACGGGTGCTGGTGGTTCAATTGGTTCTGAGGTGTGCCGGCAAGTATCTAGATTCCTTCCTGAAAAGTTAATATTACTCGGACATGGCGAGAACAGCATCTACTTAATTGAGATGGAACTTAGGGAATTATACGGAGATACAAAGATTGAATTTATAACTGAAATTGCAGATTTGCAGGATGCCAAGAAAATGATGTCGGTCATGCAGACGCATCGCCCTCATGTCGTTTATCATGCAGCAGCTCATAAGCATGTCCCTCTCATGGAAAGAAATCCGGAAGAAGCTTTTAAAAATAATGTGCTCGGTACACTCAATGCGGCTAAGGCAGCCAGTATGAATCGTGTCGAGACTTTTGTCATGATCTCTACAGATAAAGCAGTTAACCCTACGAGTGTGATGGGGGCGACTAAACGTATTGCTGAAATGATCATTCAGCATATGGGTCGTGCTAGCCTGACAACCAAATTTGTTGCGGTTCGATTTGGTAACGTTCTTGGAAGCCGCGGTAGTGTTATCCCGCTATTCCAAAAGCAGATTGAAAAGGGCGGTCCAATTACCGTTACTCATCCGGATATGGTCCGATATTTTATGACGATTCCAGAGGCTTCGAGATTGGTTATTMAAGCTGGGGCGCTTGCAAGGGGTGGGGAAATTTTCGTGCTCGATATGGGCGAACCAGTCAAAATAACCGAGCTCGCTCAAAATGTCATTCGGATGTCGGGCTACACGGTAG
>NZ_JBFUHJ010000166.1:0-10804 GCF_056402455.1 Paenibacillus sp. P4_A7
TTGCAGCACCACTTCTACTGTTTCTCTGCTATCCTCCGAATTCAACCACTCTTTTAGGGTCGGTATAGAATCGTCTGTTCGATCAAGTACATCCAACTGCTGCATGCGATCAACCCGATACAATAACACCCTATCAAGCTTTTTAGCAGGCATGTACCAATGACCATTCTCATAATAAATGCCAAGCGGATAGCCTTGTACCTTCTTCGTTCCATTACGCGATGTATATATAAACGCAATCTCACATTTCTCTACTGAAGCCATTAATATCTTCGTCGTTAAGGGCTCCAACTGGACCGAATGATGCTGAAGAAATGTAATATGCTGCCTCATACGAAGGATCATATCTTGCACATCATCGGGCAAACTGGAAAAATAATGCTCTGCAAGATACGCGCGTATCGATCCAAATKGAAAGTCGGGCACTTTTTCCAAATATTCAATCATCATAAATAGCCCTAACGCCTCGTGCTGCGCAAGCTGAAGAGGGGGCAAGATTCTGTTAGGAAGTACACGATAGCCCCCGTTTACCCCCACCTCTGTATACAGAGGAAATCCGCTCTTTTGCAAGTCATCTAAATCCCGCTGAATGGTTCGGACCGATACTTGAAAACGTTCAGCTAGCTCACGGGCAGTAAATTTCTTTCTCGCGTCTAATATTCGCATTATCGCAAGCCTTCGATCATTCATTTTCATTTTTTGTCGTAGTTTCAATGTATCATAAATCTTAGAAGGGAGTGATTTCGATATGAAAAATAATAAAGTAGTGCTTTACATCGCCATGAGCTTGGATGGTTATATCGCAAAGGTCGACGGTTCAGTAGATTGGCTTAATGATGTCGAAGGAGAAGGTGAGGATAGCGGTTACGGCGATTTTTATAAAACAGTGGGTACAGTCGTAATGGGGCGATTCACCTATGAAGAGGTACTCATACTTGCCGATGAGTTTCCTTATGCTGATAAACCGTGCTACATTTTATCTCAATCGGAACAGGCTCCTGCTCCACACGTGGTCTTTACGAATGAGGCTATAAATACTCTTATCCCAAGATTGAAACAGGCGTTGGATGGTGACGTTTGGCTTGTAGGAGGCGGACAGCTTGCAGCAGCTTTTCTGGAAGCCAAAGTGCTGGATGAGCTCCAAATCACCGTCATTCCGAAAGTGCTTGGAGAAGGTATTCCACTATTTCCACAAGGAACTTTACCAAGCACTTTCCGCTTAACCAATATGAAGCAGTACGGGCAAATGGTTTCGCTTAGTTATGAAGTAACAAAAGCCACTCATATTTGAGTGGCTTCACCAATATAATCTCTACGACCATTCTTGATGTATAACTAACGCGTTAAACTTCCATTCTGTCTAATTGCAGTCGTACAATCGGGCTATCGTTTCCTATACTCTCTCCATCCATATATTTCCGAATATCCCATTGTCGGATTGAGAGTGAAGCTCTATTTCTAGTTCGATACTTTGCCCCAAACCTGTAATATTGATCATATATTGCTCTTCATTTTGGGATACGAATTGTGGATAAGAAGAGTTATTCAATAGTAATTTGACTCCCGTTATATAGACACTGCTTTTGCCACCGTCTGCATTCTCTAGATACAATCGATATTGTCCTGCATCGTCTATCAGATCTGCAATACCATACTTTTCGACGCTTTTACGATCTTTTTTATAAATAAATAGCTCAGGACCCCACTCGCCGACTTTTTTCTGACTAGATTCCATTTTAAAATGGCTGAATACATTAGTAGCACCTGTGAAATAGGACGAGAATTCCACAATCTGCGGCTCAGCAACGGATTTGAGCACATTCAATTTTAGCTTTCGCAGTGTGACGGCTCCAAACCGTTCGATTCTTTTGTGTCCTACAGCAGTACCACTACATAATTTAAACCATTCCGTTCCATCAAATCCGAATACTTCATAAGAGCGAATTCGCTCACCGAACTGGATGTCTTCACAAATCACGGCATGATCAATCACTGTGGGCCCGTCAAAATTGATTTCCAATGAGTATCCAGATCCACTAGTCTGACCAAGTACATTCGCAAACCTGCTTCTGATTTCGTCACCGAACTCCTTAGCGCGTATCACATCTGCATCCGGAATTTTCCCAGTTGGATCTGGATTGGCGTTCAATAGAAGAACTGCTCCATTTCCTACAGATCTATAATAGAGCTCTACTAGGTGATCCAAGGATTTTACAGTGTTATCATTAGTTGTATTCCAGAACCAAGTATTCCGAATTCTTGCATCGCATTCCATCGGAATCCATACATCTCCATTAGGATCGCTATGTTGAATTGTTCCCAGACCTTTGGCTGCATCGGAGTCGGATCTCACTGCGTTCCATGCTGGATATGTCGCAATTCCTTCTTCATTGCCAACCCAACGAATGGAGGCATGCTTACTTTGAAAGTAAACCGCATTAGGAACATATTGTTCCAGAATATCGCCGACCTCGATCTCTTGTCCGCCGTCAAACCATACTTCAAAGATGTCGCCGTATTGACTAAGCAATTCCTCTAATTGCGTTCTATAGACCTTATTATACTTTGCTTGCGCTTCCGGTGTATCGCAACGTCCTGCCGTTTGCGCTCCGTTGTATGTATCTTGAGGGCTTAAATAAATGCCAAGCTTCATGCCCTGTTTCTTGCAGGATTCAGAAAGGTCTCGCAGCACATCACCTTTCCCATTGCGCCAGGGTGTGTTTTTAATGCCGTATTCACAAGTATCCGTCTGCCACATGCAAAATCCCCCGACATGCTTAGCTACCATTACAATATACTTAGCACCAAGTGATTGCGCGACAGAAACCCATTGGTCGGTGTCCAGCTCCGACGGATTGATCTGACCCAGCGGAGTTGAAAGATCATCATACTCTTGATCCTGATATACATTGGGTGCCCAGTGGATAAACATTCCAACTTCTGTATTATGCCATTCAATTTGCTGCGGAGATGGTACTGCCAGCTTCACGTTCAAATCGTTCAAATCAATCCCTCTTTCAAATCGTATTTATGCTTTAAGTAAGTAAATCCGGACGAGACTTAGTTGCCTCAGCCCGGATTTATCCATTGATAGAATCACTAGCCTTCATTAGAAAGCTAAATCATACCATCTTACTTCTTTAATACAGCCGTTTTTTCGAGCGCTTCTTTCCAATTTTCATCCCAGAACTTCTTGGATTGTGCGTAATCGATTTTATTCAGACTTTCCAACAGATCCGCCTTGACCTTATTAAATTCTTCTTCATTCTTAGACAAGATAAGCTTCGGCATCGTTGTCTTCACTAGCTCTTCCACTTTAGCGTCGATCCGCTTAATATCGTCTGGTGCAGTTGCAAGTCCGGTTTGAACAGTCGTGTCGTATGCGCCCCATGTGATTTTCCCTTCCTGAACAAGCTTTTCAAGTGCTTCTCCAGGGTAAGTTCCCCCATAATACTCGCTATACGCCTTATCGAGCGGCGTTAATCTTGTTTGGAATACTTTCGGGGAATAAAATAGATTGATCAACCCATTGTCTCCCGGATGAACGACCAGGTCGTCAACACCTTGAAGATTGCCATACTTTCCAACACCCGTTGTATTTCCAAAGCCATCCATCGTCTTGGAGGCTTGTATCGTTTCGTCTGTCATCTCCGGTTTGCCGTCGACCATTGTCCAATGCTCACCTTCAACGCCACTTACCACTAGTCTTGAACCTTCCGGTGTGAAAAGGAAATTTAATAATTCCATTGCGCGTTCTGGATGCTTTGAATTTTTGGAAACGGCCAAATACTTTCCGCTCCAACCTGTCGGAGAAAAACCGCCTTTATAAATCCCTGTTCCCGTAATTGGAATCATTGCATAKCCAGCTTCCGAATTACCTGCTGCAGCCAGCTTCTTGTTTCCTCCGCCAGTCCACCAGTTCGCTATGCTGGACAGCAATTGCAAGTTATCCAATTTGGCGCTATACTGATCCATTTGTTGAGTAAATGATTCCGGATCGAGCAGTCCCATCTGATTGGCCTTGAAGAAGTACTTCATACTGTTCCAGAATGTGCTGTTTTCATCGGTCAACAATTCGTAGGCTTTACCTTCAGCATCCTGCACATATACTCCTGGACCGTTATAGTAACCATCTGCAAATGCATTCTGAATAATAAAAGGCCATAGACCGCCATTATACGCGGATACTCCGTATACCTTCTTGCCATCCTCTGTTTTCGGGTATTTTTTTTGCATTTCAGCCAGTAAGTTCAGGAATTCATCGGTCGAATTGATTTCTGGATAGCCCAGCTCTTTGTACAAATCCCATCTCGTCCAAAATCCAACTGAATATTCATACTGTGGAGCTGCTGCACCTACTTCTTTAGATGTTCCTGTGTGAATAGGTAAAAAATAGAGCTTGTTTTGGCCTTCACTCATATTTTGTCTGAAATATTCAAGCGTCTCAGACATTCCTTTTTCAATATCTTGACCACTCGTTTGCAAATAGTCATCCATATTAATAATTTGATTGCCTTCAATCATTTGTTTGATGTATTTATGATCGACCATCATAATATCAGGCAAATCGCCATCTGCAAGCATCAGCTTCAGCTTGTTCTCATCAAATGCCGCCGTTTCGAGTGTCACGCCCAGACGTTTCTCAATCTCTTTGGCTACCGGATCAGATTGGATTCCGGGAACATCAGCTCCACCTGCACCGAATAATGTCAATTTAACGGGTTCTTTCTTGTTCGAATCAGAATCGTTAGGTTTGTTGCTCTCTGTTGGCTCTTTTGTTGGCTCTTCTTTGTTATTAGCACCGCTACAGGCTGCCAAAGTCCCCACCATTACAAAAACTAATAGCAGCAAAAACATTTTTCGAACAGATTGATTTGCAAAATTCATCTTTGTACCTCCCTTTTTAATTACAAACGTCTGTTTATAATTGAAATGCCGAATACAGCATCAATTACTAGATCAAGCTAACCCTTTACCGCTCCGAGCATAAGGCCTTTGACAAAATACTTCTGCAAGAAAGGGTATACGAATAAAATGGGTATCGTTACAATCATCGTCATCGTCATCCGTACCGCCTGAGGTGTGATTTTCCTCGCAGCTTCTCCCCTGCTCAATTCTTGCATCGTCATATTAGCAATGGATTGTACCTGATTCATATAGTTGTAAAGCACCATCTGCACCGTCTGCAGCTTGGGATCCGACACAAGAAAGAAATTATCCTGCCATGTATTCCACTGACCAACCGCGGCGAACACGGCAATGGTCGCAATAATAGGGAGTGACAGGGGAAAGATGATTTTGGTGAATATCGTAAAGTAGCCTGCGCCGTCGATCATCGCCGATTCTTCCAACGCACCCGGCAGCGATTCGATGAACGTTTTAATCAAGATGACATAAAATCCAACAATCGCACCGGGAATAATGTAGACTAGAAAATTATTTTTCATGCCTAAGCTTTTCATAGTTAAGTACCACGGTATAAGTCCAGCGTTCAAATATAATGTAATAACTACATACCGATAGATAAGCTTACGGAAGGGCAGTTCTCTCTTCGTCACGAGATAGGCGAAGAAGGTACAACTGAAAACCGTAATAACTGTTCCCAGCAATGTTCTTAGAACTGAAATCACAAATGAGGAGTAAATATTCGGCAACTGCAACATCCTCACGTAATTATCTACATTCAAGCCCTTGGGCAGGAACACTAACCCCCCTGACGCTGCAACCGGGTCGCTAATCGAGTAGATGAAGATGTAATAGAACGGATAAATACATGCAAATGTGATCAACGACAGCAAAATATAATTACTAATAGAGAAGCTGATATCCCAAAACCTGGTCTGCATCACTTTCAAATTTTTACATTCCTTTCATGGAGATATTGATTCCTAAATGATGGATTCGCCCCGAACTCGTTTGGAAATGAAATTGACTGTGAACAGCAATATAATGCTGATTATCGTCTTAGAAACTCCAATGGCTGTCGCATAAGCATAATCGTTCGTCGCGATTCCAATTCGGTAGACATAGTAATCAAGTACCTCAATCTTCTCCGCGACAAGCGGATTATGGAATACAAAGTATTGATCAAAACCGTTCGACAGCATGTTACTTATACCAAGCAGTAACAGCACGATATACGTCGGCATCAATCCAGGTACTGTTACACTCATGATCGTTTGAAACCGACCCGCACCGTCCACTTTCGCCGCATCATACAGTTCCTGATCGATTCCTGCAATGGAAGCCAAATAAATGATTGCCCCCCATCCAATTCCTTTCCAGACAGCAACCCCTGTTTGAACAAACCAGACAGCTTCGCGATTACCAAGAATATTCGTCGGTTCGCTAATGAAATTCAGCTTAAGCATGAGCGAATTGAACAATCCTTCGACTGAAAAGATGGAGAAAAACAAAGAGAAAACAATGAACCAACTAATGAAATTGGGCAGTGTCGTTGTCGTCTGCACAAATTTTTTAAACTTACCACTTTTCACTTCCGAGAGAAGAATCGCGAAAATAAGCGGCAAAGGCGATGTTAAAATGCCCAATAAACTCATAGCTAATGTATTTTTCAATACACCTAGCATTTCACCCCCGTCATTAAATGTCAGGGTGAAAAACTTCAAACCGACGAATTCCGACTGACTAAGCGGAATCCCTGGCTTGTAATCAAAAAAGGCGTAAACCCAACCGAACAAGGGAAGGTAGCTAAACAAGAACACGAGCACTAGAAATGGCATCGCCATTAGCAGCAAAGAAAATCTGCTTTTCGATAACATCGGTTTATTTTGCATATTTCTGCTCCATATCGTATAGTGACTTATTTGACTAACATTAGTATACGCGCGGTCAAACCTATACAAAATAAAATAACTTACGAATTCTATCCCTTTTGGCTGTAAAATGAACAAAGAGGGCAGTAAGTTACTGCCCTCCTTTAAAAATGACTGATCAAACTGTTCATTTTCTACGTTTTCATTCCTGACTGAACAACTTGGGGAATCTGACCGTTACCCTTGTACCTTTCCCGCTCAAGCTATCGATTTCCAGTCGGTATTCACTACCGAAGTGAAGCTGAATCCGTTTATTTACATTTTGCAATCCGATTCCAATCGTCTCCTGACCACTATCATCGACTGAATCGTCAAAGCCTAATTTCTCTCTCAGCTGGAGAAGCCTTTGCTCGGTGATTCCACCTCCGTTGTCCGATATGATGAGAATAATCGTGTCATTCCGATCCTCCGCCTCAATTCGTATGATTCCCGTATAGTTTTGTGACTCCATGCCGTGTACGATAGCATTTTCCATAATCGGCTGCAAAATAAAACGCAGCACCTGACACATACTCAGCGATTCTGGAAGCCGCCATTCAACCTCGATCCCCTGACCATATCGCACATTCATTAACTTAATATAGTTATCGATATAATCGATTTCCTCACGGAACGTCCACATCAAATCTATGCGGTTAAATATCGGCTTCAATAAGCTCGACAGTGTCGTCAGACTTTGTGAGATGTTATCGGCTTTTATGACAATGGCCATCCATTTAATTGTATTTAACGTATTGTACAAAAAATGAGGTTGGATTTGTGACTGCAGCATACGAATTTCCAGTTTAGCTTTTTGTTCTTCCGCTTTCCGATTATCGTCAATCAAATCGATCATGCTTTGCGACATCCTGTTAAAGCCTCTAGCCAGCATACCCAGTTCGTTATTTGCCACGTTTTCCATAGTAATTCCCAGATTACCCCGCTCCATTTCCTGCATGGCTTTTCCCAACTGCGATAGCGGCTTTGTAATTTTGCGAATCCAATAATACGATATTAGCAAAGCCGCGATGAGAGTAGTCGTTGAAATACCAATCATCGTGTTGCGCAGTTGCCAAATATCCTTCACAAATTCGCTGATGGGGAGCATTTTGATTACCGTCCAGCCTGTTTCACCCAATTGATAATAAATGACCTGCTTATCTCCGTTAGTAAAGCTCCCGAAGGGGCGATCAATCGGTTCTAGAAGCTCCGCTGGTACCACTTGGCCAAGACGCGTTGCATCAGTATCTGAAATGATTCTGCCTTGCTCATCATATATGAATATTTCACTTCCCGGCTCCCCGGCTAGTTTATTATAAGTGTCGGCCAACACCTGTTGATCGATATTAACGACAAGCGTTCCCGCCTGAGTCATTCTCGTAATGGACTTCACACCGCGCATAGACGTCAACTGGTTGTACCGTTCATCCTCCGGTCGATATACTTCATCATGAAAATATTCCGCTTTCGTAGCACCTTTCCAGATCAATAGGGGGTAGGAATTCTGTGCTTGGCTGTATAGACCGGACGAATAAAACCAGTGCTTATCCAATGCATTTAATATAAACGTTGATGCTTGCCCACTAACGCCGACAACAGTACCACTGCTCGTAAATAAATAAATGGATGAGATATAATCATAGTTTTGCAAAACGATTGACATCCGTTCCATTACTTTATTCGTCAAGTTAACATGCTCACCAGGGGAACTAGAACTTGCTGAAATCGTGTCCAAATACTCTTGAATATCGGAATCGACCAGAAATAGCTTGGATACCTTGTCCGCATCATGACGAGTTACGTCCACGCTGTATTGAATCTGTTGAAACAGCTGCAGCGTCGATTTCTCCGAACGCTTCTGCCAAATATCCAATACACCGAAATAAATCCCAACTGCGCTGGCGATCAGCACAATGACACTCATAATCATGAAAGAAATACTTAGGCTTACTCGCAAGCTTCCACCGTTCAGCTTCAAGCTACTCTTGCTCAACCGGTTCACCGTCTTTCGGCCAATCCACCATCCACTGCTTGCGAAATTCCCTAGGGCTCGTTCCGGTCATTTTTTTGAATGACCGGCTGAAGTAGCTATGATTGACAAAACCGACTTTGTCGGCAACCTCGTAAGTTTTTAAATAAGTGCCGAGTAACATCTCCTTGGCCTTTTCAATGCGATATTGCACCAAATAATCCGCATAGTTCTGCTGCATTTCCTTCTTGAATAAGCTGCTTAAATAATTTGGACTCATCTTGACCACCTCGGCTAATTCCTCCAATGTGATCTCCCGCTCATAATGGATCTCAATAAATTGAAGCACGTCATTGATTTCTCTGCTAACAGGTCGTTTCTGTGCATGGTGCTTGGCTAGTTCGATCAAATACTGCCGGTAAATCTCGATTGTTTCGTCCAGCGTTTCTGCATTCATCGTTCGCTCAGCATATGACGTAAATAGGTCTACCACATTTACTCGAGCCAAATGCAAGGAAGATATCGGCCAAAGCAGCCACTGCATAAATTGCTTCTGTACATCCTGTTTGGTGCCAGCATTGCCCTCTAGTAAAAACAAATGGATCTTGTCCGAAAGCATTTTTTTATAGCTGTCTATGACCTTCCATTCTTCAGGGAGCTTCAGCAGCTTTTCTCTCCATTCCTGACTAATCGGCTCATTTTCGTAGCGTACGGCGAGCACATTCTTTCCAGGTCCATGAAAAAATTTACGTTCCAATGCTCGCACGCTTTGCTGATACTGTTTTTTCATTGCATGATAACCAGTTTGAATATCGCTGATTCCGAAGGATACCGTTACGTTAAAATAGGTCGTCATCACTTTATGTATATGATCAACAATTTTGTACAGGCTTCCTAAAATTTGTTGTTCACTTAGAAGATCATGGAAACTAAAAATGATAATGTAGCGGCTCTCTTCATCGTGGAATACTTCACCGCGCTCATATCCCCGCAAAACCTCATCTAAGGCGTTCAGAAGGGACATCCGGATCAGCTGTCCCTTCTGATCTTGGAACCTATTTCGCAGATGCCAATACTGATCAATTTCCATCACACATACAATCATTCGTACCGGATTTATGTTCAAACGCATATAATCAACCTTGGCGGCAAATTCTTTGTCCGTGTAGCGATTGCAAAATAAATAATCTTTAAACAAATTTTCCTTGACCGCTACGTGCTCCGACTCCGAATGCTGTGGGATTGAGCGTGAGGATTTTTTCATTTCAAGTTGCAACCTGCCTAATAGTCCTTCTATCTGATCAGGAGACATTTCCAGCTTTAAAATGTACTCGCTTACATTGTGTGCCATCGCTTTGCGCACCAAATCAAAATCCTCCATACAGGTCAGAATAATCACTTTCGTCGTCTGATCCGTCTCGCGAATACGCGCGACCAGCTCCATGCCATCCATCACTGGCATTTTGATGTCAGTAATAACGATGTCAGGGGATTCCCTCTTGTATACCTCCCAGGCCTCCTGACCATTGGGCACATCCGCAATAACCGTCATACCAAATTGACTCCAATCAATCGCGTTCTTTAGTCCAACCCTGACAAGCATTTCATCCTCTGCGATTAATACTTTAATCATCCTATCCACCTCCGAACCTATCATGCGAGAATTCATCCCTTGATTTTCCGGCCAACCAGAGTCCAACCCCTCGCTTTTATCTAGCATTATATCCATCACTAATCATATATTCAATATTTTAATAAACATAAACAATATTGGAATAAGCTGAGTTTTGCTGCCAGTATAGATATTGGCTCAACATAACTTAAGGCGRCACTTCATTAAAGTTGTAAGAAAAAAACACAAGGGCACCCTTTTGGGCAATGTCATTTAGTTAAGGCGCAGGTCCAAATATCAAGAAAAAGAGCAGGTTATCGAAAAAGATAGCCCGCTCTTTTTTTGTACGAAAAAGAGAAATAAGACTTGACAAGTAGGTATAAATGTGAGGCGAAGCCCCTTGAAAAA
>NZ_JBFUHJ010000167.1:0-10782 GCF_056402455.1 Paenibacillus sp. P4_A7
GAGTCTAGAGCTTATTACTAGCATCGAAAATAATCAATCCGGCAAGCAGGTCTATATTTTCGATGAAATTGGGAATCTTATTTTCCCAACCAAAACTAAAACCGACAAGCAACATCAACCGTTGCTCACGATGCTCTCCAAACAATTAAGAGAGAAGACGACACTTACTTCCGGAGAGATAAAGCTAGAGGATCAGTCCACGTTGATTAGTACCAATCATTCAAGCTACTTGGGCTGGACAACTGTTGTTGCGGATGACGGCATTTCCTTGAAGCATAATCTAAAGCGTTACCGGTCTATCCTTTTTATTATTAGTTTTTTAACCTTATTAATTGTACTGATTATCTACTATTTTGCTATAAGAAACTTAATGAAGCCGTTAAAAAAACTTACTAAAACAGTAAAGTCAGTGAGTTTGGACAACTTATCGTTTAATACTAGCACTGATAAACGTTTTGAGTATAACGAACTGATTATGTTAAACCGTTCATTCGAAAACATGATAGATAAGCTTAAACAGTCTATCAATACCGAATATGAATCCCGAATTAGGGAAATAGAAGCCAATTACTCAGCTCTTCAGGCACAAATTAATCCTCACTTTCTATTTAATACACTTAACGTGATTGCCGTCCATTGCGAAGAAACAGACTCGATGATTGCAGCGGACATGTGTTACCGGCTTTCGGAGATGATGAGATACAGCGTCTCCTCCACGGTTACCGATGCATCATTAGCGGACGAGAGTAAATATTCCGTTTATTACCTGGAGTTAATGAAGCTTCATTATGATAACAGCTTATTTTATGAAATGGATATACCCGAACAGATGTTCATACTTCGATTTCCCAAATTATCGTTGCAACCCTTCGTAGAAAATGCGATTAATCACGGGTTTGATAAAAGTCTGCCACCTTGGAGAATTATCATTTCAGGACAATTCAAAAGTACATCCGATTGGGAAATCCTTATCCAGGATAATGGCTCTGGCTTTGATCCTGCCGTATTGCTTGATCTCAATCAGAATCTATCCACCTACCAAACTAATTTTATTGAAGGCAAGCTATTAAAAAATCTTCAAATATCCGGTATGGGCATGCTTAATACATTTGTCCGATTAGTCATTCATTTCGGAGAAGGATTTTATTTTACCGTGTCAAATTTGGAGGAGCATGGCTGCCGGATTTGTTTCGGTGTTAAGGAGATTTCAGCCGAGGAGGTAAAGGATTCATGATCAACGTCATCGTCGCAGAAGACAAGCACCCTATCTTAAGAAATATAGTAAAAAAAATCAATAGCTATAGCCCAAACATACAGGTTATTGGCGAAGCTACCGATGGTTTAACCGCACTAGAACTGTGTATTAACTTGAAGCCTCATATCGTATTTACGGATATCAGAATGCCAGGAATTGATGGTCTGCATCTTATTACACAATTAAAAAAGGCAAATCCTAATACAATATTCATCATTATTAGCGGTTTTAATGATTTTGAATATGCAAGAGAGGCTATGCGCCTTGGGGTAACGGAATTTCTCTTAAAGCCTGTTACCCAGCAAGCGATTGACGCTATATTAGACAAGGTAACTCCGTTCATTCATTCCAACCATATGGCAGAAGAACAGCAGTTTATATCCGACTTACTTAGGGGACGGAGTTATCAGACGATAAGTAAATATGAGTCGCCAGAAGATAGAACCTATTTCATTCTCGTCCTTTGTGCCGGCTCCATATCCAGGTTTTTTATCGAACTATCTAATCCTGCCTATGACTTCTGGCTTCAAACTAATTTGGCTAGTTTCCTAGCAAAGCACGCAAATGGGCAATTTGAGGATTTTTGGGTTTTTGACGGCGAGGCAATGAATGAAATGATTGTTGTTATTAGCTGCAGTCAGAGGGGCTCTATCAATTTCACATCTCTTTATGAGGCTTTTCTTTCCGAGTTCGGACTATCAAATCAATGCTTTACCTTTGCGGTCAGCAAGCGAATTGCGAAGCTGTCGGAGTTAAGACTAGAATATCAGCTAAGTAGAATCATTCTAGACAAAAATGCTGTTTTCGGTCAATCAAGTCTCCTGTTTGTTAAGGATTTTTCTTTGAACGCTCAACCTAAAATAGAATTTGAAAAAGCTTTTGACAAACAGAAGTTAATTGCTTTCATAAAGAACAAAAAGAAAGAATTTTTTCTCAATGAGATCCAAGCAATCTTTGACCGATGGGAACAGCTTAATTATACACAGAGTGCGGTGGAGCTGTATTTATCCCAAATTTTATATGAAGCCTCTCACGCTTGTTTAGACCATCCGATTATAACTAGCGATCTAAAATTAGAGCTTGATGAAGTTATCTCAATCTCCAGAGACTATCGGTCGTTGCTTAAAAACGCAGCATTCATTTTCGAAAATTTCTTTCATTCCCCCAAAGGTTCAGAGCCTATTGCAGGGTCCGTTAAATTGATTATCGATAAAGTAGATACCTACTTCAGAGATCATTTATCTGAGGAAATCACGATTGCTGACGTTGCAGAAATGGTTAACTTCAACGTTTCTTTCTTGAGCCGTGAATTCAAAAAGTACAAAGGCTCTGCCCCCATCGAGTATTTAACTCAACTGAGGATCGAAAAAGCTAAGCTACTAATTATGGACACCTCCAACATCAAATTCAAAGATATCGCGGCAATGGTAGGATACAATAATCAATATTATTTCAGCAAAGTATTTAAACTCATAACAGGATTAACTCCTACGGAATTTAAGTGCTTGCCAAACCCAGATAATCGTTCGAATCATTGAATAGGCCTCATCTTTATTAGAGAAAAACAAGAGAGATAGTTCACTGCTAACGTATGAAAAACATACGCGGCAAATGAACTACCTCCCTAATTCCGGATCAAACCGGCAGTAGTAACTCTTACAAATTTATTATCGTACGAAAAACTCTCCTGTTAACGGTACGTCGCCCGAGTTAGGCCCGACCATCACCTCAAATTTACCCGGTTCCACAACCCAATCATGGCTTCTAGTAAGTGTACGGAGTTGTCTGTATCCCAGTGTCAGCGTGATGCGCTTTGTTTCGCCTATTTCAAGGTGCATTCGCTTAAACCCTGCAAGCTCCTTGACTGGTCTGACTGTGCTGCTGAATTCATCCCTAATATAAAGCTGAGCAACTTCCTCACCTGCGACATTTCCCGTATTAGTAACGTTAAACGATACATCTACCGTTCCATCCGGAGCAATTTCCTTTGCTGAAATGTCAAGATCCGAATACGCAAATGTTGTGTAACTCAGACCAAACCCAAATGGGTACAGTGGCAGCCAGTCCATTTCAACATATTTATGTCCATAGAATGGTGTGCGGTTATAGTATACAGGTAGCTGACCAACCGATCTCGGGAAAGACATCGGAAGGCGACCAGCAGGATTGACATCTCCGAAAATAACTTCTGCAATGGCATTTCCGCCCTGCTCACCAACAAACCATGCCTCTATAATCGCGTGTAGATGCTCTGCTTCCCATGTGATCGACATCGGACGACCATTTTGGAGAACAAGAACAACAGGCGTTCCCGTTTCATAAATTCTTTTGACGAGTTCAAGTTGTCTGCCCGGAAGATTAAGGTCCGCTCTGTCCAGGTTCTCTCCACTAGTCTGATCGTTGTCACCCACCGCAACAATTGCAACATCAGCTTCTTGTGCAGCTTTAACCGCTGCGTCCATATAGTCGTTACCAAGGCTGTAACCGAGGATTACTCTTACTCCTCGTGAATCATTGAGATACTCAACCTTAACGTCGTACTCTTCGCCTTCAACAAATTTAAACGCAACCATCTGATTGGAATCAAGGTCACCCCAACCATCAACAAGCATCGTACCGTCGATCCACAAACGCATGCTGTCCATACTGCTGAGTCCAATATAACCTTCAACTGTCTCGTCCGGTTTAATTTTTCCTGTCCAACGAACGGTGAAGTTATCGTAGTTTACACCATCAGCAGGTTTTGTGTAAATCCAGTTGAAGTTAATCTGCTTGTCATTTCTTACACAAACAGGCTCTCCCTCAAAAGAAAGTGAATTGTAGTACTCACCTACAAGTCCGTCGTTGCCATCATTGTCCTTGAGCCATTTGCCCGGTATAGTCATCAGGTCCGACTCCAAAATCTCACAGCCTTTGGCATAGATAACTTCGGTCTTGTCCGAAACGATGTTTTGGATACCGTTCAAAAGCGTAACCGCATACTCAGGCACAACAGGGCTGCTGTAATCTCCGTAACGGGGAACATCCGCGCTTGGTCCGATCACTGCAATCTTGCCGATGTCTCTTTTGAGAGGAAGCGTATTTTTGCTGTTTTTCAACAGGGTGATCGACTTTCTTGCTACTTCGAGAGCTGTCTGCACATGCTCCTCACTGTGAACCACTTTCGAAGAAAGCTCGATATCAGTATATGGATTTTCAAAAATGCCTACTGTAAATTTAACGGTAAGAATGCGCCCTGCGGCTGTGTCGATAAGCTTCTCGTCCACCTCGCCTGATTTTACAAGGTCAATAAGGTTATCCTGGTATACATCATGCGGAAAGTCGTATAATTGCATGTCAACGCCGGCTTCAAGACCCATTTTGATAGCTGTGCGATCGTTTTCAGCAACAAAATGCATCGTATGTAGCATGGAGACAGCCGTCATGTCCGCTCGTACGAAACCCTTCATGCCCCACTTGTCGCGAAGTACACCAGTAAGCAACGAATGGTCGCTAGCGACAGGAGTACCATCAATGGAGTTGTAAGAACACATCGTATTCATTGCACCCGCTTCGAAGGCAGCCTCAAACACAGGCAGACAGTAGAAAGCATTGTCATGTTGCCCCATCATAGCCGGAGCACAATTGTGTCCTCCTCTAGGAGCGCCGTATCCTGTAAAATGTTTCGGTTCCGACACTACGGCATCGGGTCTTGTAAGGTCATCGGTTTGAAGTCCTTTTACGATATTCTCCGCGAATTGAGCCCCCAGATATGGATCCTCTCCGTATCCTTCTTCCACTCGTCCCCACCGGATTTCCCTAGCTAGATCGAGAACAGGTGCCCAAACCTCATGAATACCAAAGCTGCGCGCTTCGGAAGCGATAACTCTCGCTTGTTTATATCCGAGTTCAGGCTCAAAGGTTGCTGCGAGTGCAACCTGCTGAGGGAGCACTGTACAACCTTTCCAACCAAAACCGTGAAGTCCCTCTTCACTAAAAAGTACCGGAATCCCCCATCTTGAATTTTGGATGATATACTCCTGAATTTTATTAGCAGTCTCTGCTTTGGAATTTCGGTTTTGGATGCAACCGATTCCAATTCCTGCAGATACCTTTTCCATTTTTTCATAGTTAAGCAAATCTGCATTTAAGCCTTCTACTGAATCGGAAATTTCATTTCCAGAATAAATATCAAGCTGTCTTACCTTTTCTTCAAGAGACATTCTCGATAAAAGGTCCGCAACTCTTTCTTCAATAGACAAGCTCTTATTCATATACGGGTAATCTTGCAAGTCTTTTCTTGTGCTCATAGTTTTCTCCTTTTAGCATTCTAGGTGCTTTACTCTTTCATTTGCCTAATTTATAGAATGATCATTAGCACTCAAGTTTATTGAGTGCTAAGTTATTATATTACAATATTGGTAATGAGGTAAAGTAGAGTAAAGTGAGTAAAAGAATACGTGCATTCTTTTTAATCTAGATGGCTGAATATAACTAGGAAATTATTCCCCTTACATGGAATATTCACCTTCATGAAGTCGTATCTCCATACAACAAGCCTCCTTTACATTACCACTATACGAAGACTTGGGATTGTCCTAGTCTCATCACAGTAACATATTGGAGGCTTGTTATGATATTTTCTAACTATGCACTCTTTTTACATTAGGATCTCGTTCTTAACAACGAGCCGGCAACGTCGCCATGCTCCAGCTCGCCCTACTGGAAGCTCTCGCTCGCTTTGATCAGACCGATCGTACCGATCGATATCAAGTCCTCCAGGTCCTCACATCACACGATTAAGAAACAAAGTCGAATTGATGACCAGACTATCATCAGGCCAAGTTCGTGTCAGAATCCGCCACCCTTGCTTTTTCAACTGGGATTCATCAACCGCTTCGTACATGATTCGCTTCATTCCCTCAGCTGTACGAACAGCTACTAGAGAATCTGGGGATGTGCGACTAATTTGTTTCAGCACCCCCAGCTTATCTCTAACGAGACTAGCTACAAAAATCCTGTTATAAGAGCTATAATCGAACTCAGATCCATTCGCCATTACGACATTCACTTTAGTCTCTAAGCCCATGCGCTCGAGCAAAAAGCTTGATGCATCATAGGCCACAGAATCAATTTCCAGGCAGGTAACCTCCACATCACCGATTAAATGCAGAATAATAGGACTTAGCGGCATCGGCCCACTTCCAACAAAGACAATCCGCGACTTCTCCGTCTGACCATCCTGTCGAGTGATCCGACGGAGAGTCGACAGCTCTTCACTAACCAAGGCCATATAAATGTTCCAGTAAGACAACCTTCGAACGCTATCCAAGACCGAATCCTCTGATTTGCAAATGTGAAGAGAATCACCTAACTCTACTAAAAATTCGGCTTCTGACAACTTATCCTGCAAATTTCGTTGGTTCACTCGAATATACTCGTTGCTTAGAACCGCCTGTACCTCCTCCGGTAAGTAGTGCGAACGTAATTGAATTGAAAGACGTCTAATGATGTTCGTAACCAATTGATTAGCAGGAGACAGATCTACTTCTTTTTGAAGAAGTTCATTTACTTCACGGATAAAAATGATAAAGTTGTCAACCATTTGCATTCTTGTCGTGTTGCCTGCAAGTATAATAGAACCAGAAGAATAAACCTCCATTTACCCAATTCCTCCTTCATATCCGATTTCTTACTACGAAATATATTCATACGGTCAAGGTTGTAGACGAAGATTGGGACGTGGCCTACTAGCAGGATAATGAACAAAACTCCTCAGCAAATGATTTAGCAATCACTAAATTTAGGGATATCCGTTTGCCTAACGCTTCTGAAAACTGCAAAAAACGCCACCTTGATCAAGGCGGCGCTTCGCAATTACTTCTTCACCTTATAAAACTCATGATACAAACTTCATCAACGCCCGCTTCTCTATCCTCGACACATAGCTCCGACTAACTTAGATAACCAATCTCATCAATAATGAACAGCTTGTATTTGTCTGTTAGCGAACAGATATTCCCTTAAAGCTAGTTTTTGAATATACATTTCACTTTCTAGCGAGCCTGATTAACGGTTGCGAATACTGTTTTTACATTTTGTCAATATCGCCCTCCAGCTGCATATAAGACAATGGAATGGAGCGTGAATATAGCGTAGAAGGATGGTGATATTCGCACTAATATATTTGTAAGCGTATTCTTTTTTATGAAAAGAAAAAATTTGAGAAAGGTGGGCTACTGTGAGAATTTCGTTTAAATGGGTACATGGTAATTTATTGTCAAAGTCAATTCATATCGGACTCTCTTTATTATTAGTCTTAAGTGTGCTGCCGTTAATGTCGCAACCGTTACAGATTGCGCAGGCTTCCCCTGCAGAGACGGGAACACCGGGCGGTGTAAACAAAAATATAAAACTGTGGCTGAATGCCGATTCGAGCAACGTTACTGCAGCTGCAAATCAAGAAATAAGCAGATGGGAGGATAGCAGTGGCTATGGCAATCATTTTATTAATGACGGAACGATTACGGCTATAGCTAATCGGCCTAAGCCGCAATATGTAACCTCGCATGAAGGACTCAATTATCAGCCTGCAGTACAATTTGTACGAAGCGGAGGCAGCATTCTTCAAGACAGCGACGGTATTTTCGGTAATATGGAGGAGATCGACTCAGCTAATGTTTTTCTGGTATCCGGCGGGGCTCCATCGATAGCCAACTCTTCGGTATTCTCCGAATCACTGACATCAGGTTCCTTCAATGCGCATATTCCTCATACATCTGGCTCAACAAGCGGTAAAGGCACCATATTTTGGGACGCAGGAACAATGCACAACGGCACAGGAATCCCACGCGCACAAGCTGTTAATCAGGTTCTTCCTTCTGAATACAATCTGTGGGGTCTTCATTTTGATGCCAATCCGACGGTCTCACAATCCGTCTACCAATCTATCTATCGCAATGGAACAGCCGTTCTGCAATCGACATCTCCTCGTCTGCCTATAATAGGAAAATCAAACGGCGAAATGTCTCTCGGATCGGCAGCGGGGGGAGGATCAGGCTACAACGGACTCGTAAGTGAGTTAATCGTCTACGCCTCTCCGCTAACAGAAATTGAACGAAGGCAGGTTGATTCGTACTTAGCTATCAAATACGGTCTTTCACTAGAATCCGGCAGCTACTTATCTGCAGGCAACGCGCCTATGAGCGTGTGGGATTCAACTGTTAACGCAGGATTCACAAATCATATCGCAGGTATTGCAACGGATCAAGAAGGCGCACTCAGCCTTGCCCAGAGCCGCAGCAGCAATGGAGCGTCAGGCGAACAAATTATCGTCACTGCAGTCCAGCCTTTATCCGACAAGCAATATTTATTGTGGGGAGATAACGGTGACACTGGTCCGAGTATTCCTTATGGGAACGGCTACTTGCGTTTGGCTCGCACATGGAAAGCTCAAAACACAAACAACACAGGCCAAGTTCAAATCGCTGTGCCACAAAGTATGGTTCCGCTTGGCGGCGTTCTGATCGCGAGCTATGACAGCAGCTTTGCAAATGGAAGCACTGCAATACTTTCTCCCATTACACTGCATGGCAATTCCTATTATGCTGCTACTATCTCTTTAGCAAACGAAATATATTTCACTTTCGCTGAGATGCTGCCTGAGACTCAGCTATCATCACTAGAGATATGGAATGGCGGTGTTCAAATACCTATGAATATGACCTTTGATCCAAATGAGACAAGCGGCTATTCAGCTATTGTGACGCATGACACAAGCAGTATAAGGCTTAACTCAACAACAAGCTCTGCAGCTAGTGTCACAATCGAGCTGTCTAACTATGAAAATATCAATACAGTGATAGCCGATGCAGCCAATATACCTTTGCTGCCTGGCGTTAATCGATTGTCCATCCTGCTCGATAACGGCAATGGATCAACGAACAAGTACAGCATGGAAATCATTCGCGCGCTTGCGATTGAGCCAAACGGCAAACTTATTTTGCATGCAGGCAGTGTTACAGCAAGCAGTTTTCAACCTAATACGACCTTCGTTCCAACTAACGTAGTTGACGGCATTTGGGGCGAGGATGAAGCTTCCATGGAGAGCCGTTGGTCGGCATCAGGGAGTGGTCAATGGCTCCAATTCGACCTTGGCCAGCCTCAAACAATCACTTATGCACAAATCGCATTTCTAAATGCCAGAGAGCGCAACTCCAGCTTTGAGCTCCTGGCTTCCAATGACAGCAGCTTCATGCAAAGCACAATCGTGATGGAGAAACGTGACAGCAGATCGCTTCAGCCAAACGATTCCATTATGCAGCCTTACGTTGCTGAACAGCCTGTACCCGCTCGCTATTTGCGGTTAGTCGGCTATGGGAACAATGCCAGCGGCAGTAGCGCGACTTGGAACAGTATGATGGAAATGGAGCTGTATATCGGCACGCCTCCAGAAATTGATGAGCTTGATGAACCAGGAGGACCTCCTCAAGCGGGAGATCATGATGAGGACGATTTCCCATTGCCGGATATGACGCTCATAAAGGTCAGTACAGCACCCGAATTGCAGCAGGCACTTGATCAGGCAGTGCCTGGTACGAACATCGAGCTTCAGAACGGCCAATATGAGCAGTCTGGACCATTCGTTATTTTGAATAAGAATGGCAGCTCTTCCCTCCCTATAAAGATTACCTCCGCAGAAATTGGCGGAGCGGTAATAAGCGGAGACAGCTACTTTCATATCGAAGGCTCCAGCTATATTGAGGTTTCAGGTCTTATATTCAACAATGGGATCGGCTCCGCAGCAGGCGCGCAGTCGTTAATTGATCGCGGTCTGGGGCACCGGGCGTTGACCGGCGTTCATCCTGGCGTACAGTTGTACAGCAGCAGCTATACCTCCATCATGCGCAATACATTTGCGCTCAATGACACCGGACAGCCGTATCAATTCACCTCGGATGAAGGCAGTGTCTGGTGCTTGATCGGCATAGAAGGAAGCTGCAGAATAAGCGGTTCCGAATACAACGCCGATGCTCCAGTCTATACGGGAGATACGCCTTATACGAACGATACATTGCTCATCTCCAATGGAACGCATCGCCATTTTATTCGTGTCGAGGGTGTCAGCAGTCATAATCGAATCAGCTATAATGAAATCGGCCCTAAACGCGGATTTGGAGCAGTTGTCATTTATGACGGCGCCGGTCATAGCGGCGACTCCATTTCTCAATACGACATTATTGAGTACAACTACTTTCACAGCATAGGTCCGCGTGTCAGCAACGGTCTGGAAGCGATCCGCCTTGGACTTTCGAGTCTGTCTTTAAATTCCGGCTTCGTCACGATTCAATACAATTTATTCGACGGCTTGAACGGTGAGGATGAGATCATTTCGGTCAAAAGCAGCGATAACATCGTGCGGTATAATACGATTTTGAATTCTTACGGTGGTATCGTGTCGCGCCACGGCAATCGCAACAGCTTTTACGGCAACTTCATTATCGGCCCAAGGACGGACAATTGAGAACAAGTTTTCCGATATCAACGCC
>NZ_JBFUHJ010000168.1:0-10738 GCF_056402455.1 Paenibacillus sp. P4_A7
CCTCAACATAGATCGGATGCTCATGCAAAGCCTCGCGGTTACGGTTCAAATATTTGACGTATTCAATAACGCCACCCTCGTACATAAACGTATTGGATACACCACTCCGTTCATCATCAAGAACAATTTCAATTCCTTTATTCAAAAACGCCAGCTCACGAACACGTGCCTGCAGCGTCTCATAGTCATATTCAGTGGTTTCCGTGAAAATTTCTTTGTCCGGGGTGAAAGTAACCTTTGTTCCCGTTTCTTCGGAATCTCCAACAATCTTAACATCATATTGCGGAACACCTTTGCGGTACTCTTGCTGATAGATATGACCATGGAGTTTAACTTGAACGATCACGAGCTCGGACAATGCGTTAACTACAGATACACCAACTCCATGAAGGCCGCCGGATACCTTATAGCCTTCGCCGCCGAACTTACCACCCGCATGCAAAACAGTCATAACAACTTCTAGCGTTGATTTTTTCAGCTTCGTATTCTCGCCAACAGGTATACCGCGTCCGTTATCTGTAACGCTTATACTGTTATCCTTATGGACGACAATAACGATTTTTGAGCAGTAACCAGCCAAAGCCTCGTCAATACTGTTATCGACAACCTCCCATACAAGATGGTGAAGACCTTTGCCACTAGTGGAGCCAATATACATCCCTGGCCGTTTGCGTACTGCTTCTAAGCCTTCTAGGACCTGTATTTGACTCTCGTCATATGAATGCTGTTCCAAAGACATGCAAGTTCACTGCTCCTCTCAACTGCTCTTCCAATTCGCTTTCGCTCTACCCATTAGCTGCAAAATGATGTGCGCGTTTCTTTAGTGTGGAAGATGAAATGGGCGAATAATATATTTTTTGCTTCGTCACAACGATTGACTTAGGATCTTCTTCCCCTATCGTCTCAACGTCCTTACGCTTACGTGCCCCCGCTACAAATTGCTTAGATAGCTTTGAGGACTGCTCAATAGAAATATCAAAAATGGCCACCAGCTCCGCAGCCCGAATAATTTTCTCGCCGCCTAAATGGATGTACATATCCCCTGGTCCACCTTTCCTATTCGCGCCTTTAACGTGTAACTCGGCCGTCCTGCACATAGTAAATGCCGGCATCTTGAAGCTTGCTTACATTCACGCTCTCAAGTCCGGTCGTTGTTATAAAGGTTTGTACCTTGCTCTGAAACGTCTCGATTAAGTGCGTTTGCCTATTCTGATCAAGCTCAGACAGCACATCATCAAGCAACAAAATGGGATATTCTCCGATTTCTTCGTGAATGAGCTCTATTTCTGCTAATTTTAAAGATAGGGCCGTTGTTCGCTGCTGGCCTTGTGATCCGTATATACTCGCTTCTTTACCGTTTATAAAAAACGCTAAATCATCACGATGCGGCCCCACTAGTGTTACGCCTCTGCGAATCTCCTGATCTTTCACATGTGTTAACTTTATCATAAACTGCTCAAATAAAACAGATTCATCTTGCGAGGCATCTGTATCGAACGAAGGGCGGTACTCAATTGTGAGCTGCTCAGCCCCATTCGTTATGCCTGCATGGATGTGTTCTGCGAACGTTTGTAGCTTATGTATAAAGTGTTCCCTTTTTCTCATAATCTTAACACCGTGCTCAATCAGCTGCATATTCCATACATCCAACATAGTCTGATTAGCATTGCCTGGACCGACCGCTTTAAGAAAGTTATTCCGCTGTTGAAGAACTTTGCCGTATTGCTGCAGCGTATATAAATAACTCGGCTGTACTTGGCCGATTTCCATATCTAGAAACCTTCTTCGAATGCCTGGAGTTCCTTTGACAATCTCCAGATCCTCTGGCGCAAACATGACTACATTGACCGATCCGATAAAATTACTCAGCTTGCGCTGTTCGAGCCCATTTATTTTGGCTTTCTTTCCTTGTGCAGAAAACATCAAATCTAGCTTTACCACTCCGTACTTCTTATCTACCTCTCCCGCGATACGAGCTGAATCGGCATTCCAGCCAATTAGCTCCTTATCCTTGGAGGTACGGTGTGATTTAGAAAGAGCCAACACATAGATGGCTTCAAGCAAATTGGTTTTACCCTGCGCATTTGGCCCCAGAAAAACATTCACCTTGTTAGGAGTTTGCAGATCAAGCTGAGAGTAGTTGCGATAATTTTCTAGCTGTACGCTCGTTAGAAACACCTTTTGACCTCCCGGTCCGTTTGTGCGTTACGCTTTACCTACCGTAAAGACGCCGCAGCCTTCAACCTCAACACGATCACTAACATACAGCTTCCTGCCTMGGCGGTTATCCGCTTCACCGTTTATAAGAACTTCATTTTCCTGTAAAAAAAACTTAGCATGACCACCAGTAGAAATGCAATCGGAAAGCTTCAAAAACTGACCAAGCGTTATATATTCTGTATTAATAACAATTTCTTTCATCGCAATGACTCACCTCTCTTTTCGTTAGCGAAAGCTTATTATCCCGTAGTTCGGTAAGGCAAAATGACATACATACTGTAAGCATGATCAATCGGACGAATGACGATTGGGCTCATTGCTCCCGTAAATCCGATAAACAGTTGCTCACTGTCGATTACTTTCAGTACATCAAGCATATATTTAGAGTTGAATGCAATGCGGAGCGGATCCCCGTTAAATTGCTTAGCATCAAGCTGYTCAGTTACACGTCCTAACTCCGTTGAGCTTGATGATATTTCAATGTTTCCATCCTCTAGCGTAATCAAACGCACAATGTTCGTTTTCTCTTCACGGGACATTAAATACGCACGGTCAATTGCATCCATCATATTTTTTGTATCCACAACGAGTTCTGTTTTGAACACCTGCGGAATAATCTTAGAGGTATCCGGATATGTACCATCCAAAATACGCGTATAAAACAAGACATGACCGATTTTAAATAATACTTGATTATCCGCAACCGTAATATCTACTAGCATATTTTGCTCAGGTACAAGCTTTGAAAGTTCAACAAGCGTCTTTGCTGAAATAACAACATTGCTGAATTTAAACAGCTCGTCCGTATTAACTTGTGCCGTTCTGCTTGCTAGCCGGTGACGGTCTGTTGATACAAACTTGAGCTCACCTTCGAGCAGATTCCACAATACACCAGTTAAAATAGGGGTTTGTTCGCTTGTTGAAGCAGCAAGCACCGTTTGGCGAATCATTGTTTTTAATAAATCGCCTGGTATTTGCAATAGTTCATTTTGTTCGATTGACGGAAGTATTGGAAATTCTTCTGGATCCAGTCCAACCATTTGAATTTCAGTGGATCCGGAACGAATGATTGTTTGATAGCTGCTGCTTACTTCTATACTCACTTGCTCGGATGGAAGCTTTTTAACGATTTCCACAAAAAACTTTGCCGGCAAAACTACGCTTCCCGGTTTATCCACATGTGCAATAACGAATTGATCTCTCTCCACAGGGATAAAGCTTTGAATTGATATATCGGTATCGCTTGCTGTAAGAGTTACCCCTAGGTGGGTAACTTCAATTTTGATACCTCCAAGAATCGGAATAGTTGGTCTTGATGAGGCAGCTTTCGCTACTTGTTGGATGGCATCGTTTAGTTCGTTTTTTGAGATTGTTAATTTCATGCTTCCACTCCTAGGATTCGTATAGGTTTATTTCTCGTATTTTGATTGTGAAACGAATTTGAGATTTGAAAAATGGCGACAGCCAGTTCTGCCTATTTTGATGATGTTTTTTATAATAATTTTAGTAGTAGTCGTAGTAGGGGCACTGAATATGTGGATAACCCCTTGAAACGTTGATAAAGCAAGCCTATCCACATGTGCATAGCTTGTGCATAGGCTTGCTTAGTTGTTCACATATGATTTTTAACTTTTTCGGTTAAGTTTTGGATGATCTTGTACAGGTCTTGATCAATCTTCAGCTGCGTTGAAATTTTCTCATGCGCATGGATGACCGTAGTATGATCTCGACCGCCAAATGCTTCACCGATCTTAGGAAGGGAGAAGTCAGTTAGCTCCCTCGATAAATACATGGCGATTTGCCGCGGATAGGCAATAGCTTTGGTACGCTTCCGCGCCTTGAACTCCTCTAGTCGAAGTCCGTAGAACTCGCCAACCTTAATTTGTATATCTTGAATCGTTATCATCCGTGGCCTGCTTGATGGAATAATATCTTTCAGCGCCTCTGCCGCCAGATGCGACGTAATGTCAGCATTAATCAAGGAAGAGTAGGCTACAACTCGGATGAGAGCACCTTCGAGCTCACGAATATTCGTATCAATTTGGTTCGCGATATAGATCATCGCTTCATTAGGGATGTCTAGATTTTCTGCACGGGCTTTCTTACGTAAAATAGCGATACGTGTTTCAAGATCCGGAGGCTGAATATCCGTAATTAATCCCCATTCGAAACGTGATCTAAGCCGATCCTCAAGTGTTGGGATCTCTTTAGGAGGGCGGTCACTCGAAATGACAATTTGTTTTCTTTCTTCATGTAGCGCGTTAAAGGTGTGGAAGAACTCCTCTTGCGTCTGCTCTTTTCCTGCAAGAAATTGAATATCATCGATTAGGAGCACATCGATATTGCGGTATTTCGTACGGAAGCTTTCACCACGGTTATCACGGATAGCATTAATAAATTCGTTCGTAAATTTCTCGGACGAGATATATAGCACCTTCGTATTTGGGTTGTGATCCATGATGTAGTGGCCAATAGCATGCATTAAATGGGTTTTTCCAAGTCCAACTCCACCATATAAAAATAGTGGGTTATACGCTTTAGCAGGTGCTTCGGCTACAGCAAGCGACGCAGCGTGTGCAAATCGGTTGTTGGCTCCAATAACGAATGTATCAAACGTATACTTCGGGTTAAGCATATGGGTAGGCGTTGATTCTTCATTCGAAACGGGAGAATGAATAACTCTCGGTGGGAATGTGAATGCCGGCTCTGCCCCTTTTGGTTCTTCAATAGAGAAGCGAACGTCAACTTGTCTGCCTAAAAATTCAAACAGTGTTGTACGGATCAGCTTCGTATAGCGGCCCTCCAGCCATTCGGCCGCAAATGTTGTCGGCGCAGTTACTTCAAGCATGGAATCATCGATAAAAGAAGCTCTCGTCGCTTTGAACCAGGTGTCAAAGCTAGGTTTGCTTAATTTTGTCTGGATGATCGACAACACTTGCTGCCATAAATCATAGGTATGGCTGTCCACAGACTGTCACTCCTTATCCAAATCGCCATCATGGGCGCTGTTACGCTGAAAATTGTCGAAAATCAGGAATTTATAACGAAAGCATCCACATTATGACGCATGTATAGCGTATGAGTTATAAATAGGGGATGAGTTTGTTCACAATGTTATCCACAGGCTGTTGATAAATGTGTGGGCTTATCGACCTAATCCACAATGAAAACATAATAATCATAGCAAAAGATACCTTATAATTCAACGAAATCACATATTTTATCCACATTCTCAATAGCTTGTGCATAAAAGTTATCTACACCACTACATATTGTTAATATCTTGTTACCATTTCGACAAAGTTCTTTTTGGGACAGTCAAATCTATGCACATGTTATTAGTTTTTAAATAGCGATAATGGTTGATACATTTATCCACAGCTAGAAACTGATTTTTAAACTCCAGCTTAATTGCTCCAGAGTCGATACATTGACTTTTAACAGCCAACGTGGTTTAATAAAAAAAGCGTTTTTTTAAATATAAGGACTTATAAGTGGCATACTTATATGGCTGCTTATATTTCACAGTGAAACGAAGCTACATTGCCARAACACGGCGACAGTCGTTTACACTTGATTGGAAACACGCAGTATAGGAGGTGCAGAACAATGAGACCTACATTTAGACCTAACGTAAGCAAACGCGCGAAAGTGCATGGATTCCGCAAACGGATGAGTTCAAAGAACGGCCGTAAAGTCTTAGCAGCGCGTCGTCAAAGAGGAAGAAAAGTATTGAGCGCATAAGCAGAAGACCACGTTCGGTGGTCTTTTTTTTTTGTTTTTGCAGAAGGAGTGTAATGTGGCTGCCTGCTTAGACTCTTTTTTTACTGACAATACTTTATAGAAGATGAATGAGGGAACGGTGGCCATCAGTCGTGCAAAGAAAATTGCGTCTTCGCAACCGTGAAGACTTTAGTCGAATATATCGTGGCGGTAAATCATTTGCGAACGGTCAATTCGTCGTCTATTGGTCAAAGCAGCATGTAGCGGAACCGTTCCGTCTAGGTGTTTCGGCGAGCAAAAAAATAGGGAATGCGGTTGTCCGCAACCGTATGCGTCGAATGATTAAAGAAATTGTTCGCCTTCAAGAGAAACGGATCGTTCCAAACACCGACTTCATTCTTATAGTAAGGAAGCCTGCAACGGCGATGAAGATGAAGGAGATGGAAAAGAGCGTTCTTCATGTTTTGAAGAAAGCCGGATTATTAAAAAATCAGAGTCATACCATTCAAAAGCAAGCAGATTAAGTGATTTTTGTCTGCTTGTTTTGTCTGCTTAAAATGATCTATTTGATACGGTTAAAGAAAGCGGATGCAAACCAGGGCTCGTAGTTTCTTTGTCCCATAAAATATGGTATAGTCTAGAGTGAAAATATAGGAGTGTATAGAGTAGAAGCTAATTGCATTTTTTATATTTTAACAAGATATATATGCTATGCAGCAAGAGGACGGTTAATGCCGTTTATGCTTGAAATATTAGGAAAATATAAGTTTCACTTTTATACTGTTCCTATATTTCATCGCAGAACGAATGCTTTTACCGCAAGGACGGCGACAGCCGTTTACGCTTGGTGTGATTGCTCTCAGAGAGGAGTTTTAATGTTGTTTCGAATTAAAAACAAGAAATGGCTTTTAGTAGTAGGGATTGTTCTAGCAATGGGTTTGTTAGCTGGTTGTGGAGCTCCTACAGACCAAACGACAGAAACCGCTGATTTACTTCACGGTAACTTCTGGGAGAAAAATGTCGTCTATTATTTTGCAATTACACTCGATACATTCGCTAAATGGTTTGGCGATTCGTATGGACTTGCCATATTGCTATTGACGATTATTGTAAGAACTTTAATTTTACCATTAACACTGAAGCAGTATCGCAGTTCAAAAGCGATGCAAGCTTTGCAGCCTCAAATGGCTGAAATCAAAAAGAAGCACAAGGATGACCCAAAGAAACAGCAAGAAGAAACAATGAAGCTTTTCCAAACCAATAAAGTAAATCCGATGGCGGGATGTTTGCCTCTTATTGTACAGATGCCGGTTTTTATCGCGCTTTACAATTCGATTTACAAAAACCCTGATATTCGCGAGCATACCTTCTTGTGGTTTGAGCTTGGGAAAAGTGCCAATGAAGGAGGCTGGACGTATTATTTCTTACCACTTCTAGCTGCGGCAACAACTTTTATCCAGTCTAAAATGATGCAAAAGCAACAAACACAAACAATGCCAGGTATGGGAATGATGCTGACTATTTTCCCAGTGCTCATTTTCGTAATGGCTATTTCATTCCCATCAGCGCTTCCGCTGTATTGGGTATACAGTAACATCTACACAATTGTTCAAAACTACTTTTTGTACGTTCGTAATGGTGACAAAAGCAAAGGTAAGGGTAAGGAGGTCACTGCGAAATGAAGAAAATCGTCGCATCTGGAAAGACGATAGAAGCGGCTGTGCAAAATGGATTAGCAAAATGGCAAGTGACTGAGGACCGCGTTAAAATGGTTGTGCTGGAGCAGCCCTCAAAGGGACTGTTCGGGTTGTTTGGCACGAAGGAAGCGAAAGTTGAGCTTGAACTTATTCCCGATCCAACTGAAGAGGCTGAGAATTTCCTCCTTGAAGTAGCTGGCGCAATGGGGTTGCAAGTGAACATCGAACGAAAGCATTCAAGAGAAGGTACTTATCTGGCCGTATCGGGCAGTGGAGATCTTGGTATGCTTATTGGACGTCGCGGACAAACGTTGGATGCACTACAGTACTTAGTTAATATTGTGGCTAATCGCTATTCTGACAGTCATTTGCGAATCGTTCTTGATGCAGAGGATTTTCGTGAGCGTCGCCGTAAAACGTTAGAGGATTTGTCCGAACGTTTGGCGGGTAGAGTCATTCGCACAAGGAAAGAGGTTGTCCTTGAGCCGATGTCTTCACATGAACGTAAAGTCATTCATTCGCAGTTACAAAACCATCCTAAAGTAAAAACCTTCAGTAAAGGCGATGAGCCAAACCGAAGAGTTGTTATTGCTCTCAGACAGTAAAGAGAGCCCTTAAAGCATATGATATTGAAGATACTATATATGCAGCAATGGCTATTTATGGTCATTGCTGTTTTTCCATTTGAGAGGTGCTGAAAGCCGATGATATACGATACGATTGCAGCTATTTCGACAGCAGTCGGAGAAGGCGGCATAGCGATAATACGAATAAGCGGTCCCGATGCTATTGAAGGGATTTCCCGTATTTTTCGTTCGAAGATAAATTTAAAAGATGCAGAAACGCATACTTTGCATTATGGACACATCATCGATCCAGTTGCTGATGAACAAGTAGAAGAGGTGCTTGTTACACTGATGCGCGGTCCGCGGTCTTTTACCGCTGAGGATGTTGTTGAGATTAACGCGCATGGCGGTGTCATTGCCGTTAAGAAGGTGCTTGATGTTGTATTGCAGCAGGAAGGCTTCCGTACTGCGGAGCCAGGTGAGTTTACAAAGCGTGCTTTTCTAAATGGACGGATCGATTTGATGCAAGCTGAGGCGGTTATTGATCTTATCCGTTCGAAGTCAGATCGTGCTTTTACGGTTGCTCGAAAGCAAGCTGAAGGGGTTTTGTCAAAAAGGATCAAAGCCTTGCGACAAACGGTTATCGAGTTGCTTGCTCATATTGAAGTGAATATAGATTATCCAGAGCATGATGTTGAAGCAATGACCAGTGCATATATTGGCGAACAATGTAGCTCAGCTATAGAAGAAATTGACCGTTTGTTAAAAACGGCGAATGAAGGCAAAATATTACGAGAAGGTATCGTGACTGCTATTGTCGGACGCCCTAACGTAGGTAAATCTTCCTTGATGAATATTCTAACGCAGGAGAATAAGGCGATCGTTACTGACATTCCTGGAACGACGCGTGATGTCATAGAACAATTTGTCGCATTAAACGGAATTCCACTAAGGCTTCTTGATACCGCTGGTATTCGAGAAACGAATGATGTTGTAGAACGAATTGGTGTAGAACGGTCGCGAAATGCGCTTGAAGAAGCAGATTTAATTTTATTTGTATTAAACTATAATGAAGCTCTGCAACCTGAGGATCGTGAACTACTTGAGCTGGTAAAGGGTCGTCCGGTTATTGCAATCGTGAATAAAACCGACTTGCCAGGGAAGTTGGAGATGGGTGAAATAGAGCGTATAATAGCATCAGATTCAATTGTACGAATGTCAGTCATTGAAGAGGAAGGGCTGGACCAGCTTGAAAGAACAATAAGTGAGATGTTCTTCGAGGGTGAGCTTGAAGCGAATGATCTAACTTATGTGAGTAATGTGAGGCATATTGCTTTGTTGAAGCGAGCAAAGCAGTCATTAGTGGATGCGATTGATTCATCAAATATTGGTATACCCATTGATGTGATACAAATAGACGCGCGTTCTGCTTGGGAATCACTTGGTGAAATTCTTGGTGATGAAGCAGGCGACTCATTAATTGATCAAATCTTTTCACAGTTTTGTTTGGGTAAGTAATGGTTTACGAAGTGGTTTGCTTTTAGCAAACCTAGGATAATGCTTACGATGTGGATTGCTCCGCAATCCTTTAGGAGGGGAATAAAAAAAATGAGATACCTAGCTGGTGAATATGACGTAATCGTCATTGGTGCGGGTCATGCAGGTTGTGAGTCAGCACTTGCTGCGGCACGTATGGGCTGTGAAACATTATTGCTCACTATTAATCTAGATATGGTTGCGTTTATGCCTTGTAATCCATCCATTGGGGGACCGGCCAAAGGTCATGTCGTGCGTGAGATTGATGCGTTAGGCGGCGAGATGGGACGCAATATTGATAAGACGTTTATTCAAATGAGGATGTTGAATACGGGTAAGGGGCCTGCTGTCCATGCATTGCGTGCTCAAGCAGATAAGGTTTCATACCAGAATGTAATGAAGAAGACAATTGAGGAAACACCTAAGCTAACCCTTCGCCAAGGTATGGCAGAGGAGCTTATTGTTGAGGATGGTAAATGCGTTGGTATTGTAACAAAGTCGGGTGCTGAATATCGTGCGCGTGCGGTCGTTGTTACCACAGGTACTTACTTGCGTGGCAAGATTATTATGGGCGAACTGATGTACGAGAGCGGACCTAATAATCAACAGCCTTCTATTCGTCTCGCTRCCAATTTGAAAGAGCATGGCTTAGAGCTGGTACGCTTTAAAACAGGTACACCACCGCGTGTGCATAAAGATAGTATTGATTTTTCCAAAACAGAAATTCAACCAGGTGATGACAATCCGAAGTTTTTCTCGCATGAGACAGAGTCTTCTACTAATGAGCAGCTGCCGTGTTGGTTAACTTACACTTCTGAAGCTACTCACAAAATTATCACTGACAATCTACACCGTGCACCAATGTTCTCGGGAGCGATTGAAGGAACAGGACCGCGTTATTGCCCATCTATAGAAGATAAGGTTACACGTTTCTCAGATAAGCCAAAGCATCAAATTTTTCTTGAACCAGAGGGCAAAGATACGTCTGAATACTAT